>CAZHJO010000018.1:0-17655 GCA_964532755.1 uncultured Maribacter sp.
AAAGCTTTTTGGTCGGGATAACTGAATTTTATTTTTTCAGCATCGATTTTTTTGCCCAATTCAAATTCAGGGTTCGGTATCTTATAGATTACAAGGTCTTTTCTTTTATTTGAATTGTTGCCGAAATCACCGATATAAACGTTTCCCTCCTTATCCTCAGCCAAATCTTCCCAATCGTGATTTTTTGCATTGGTAACATTTAGTTCTTTCAGTAAATTTCCTTTAAAATCAACCTTATAGATATCGTCATCATTGCCTCGATCCTCAATTAACCATATCGTCGAGTCCTGTAAGGTGACGATTCCAGAATTCTCACCAAGTTTTTTGGGAAGTTTAGTAATATAGTTGAGTTGACCGTGATTTATACAACCCATAGAAAGGTAGAGCAGGAGTAAAAGAAGGGCATACTGTTTCATATTATTCTTTTAAGAGCATAAATATTTCAGCTTTCCATTCCAATTCGTTACCACCCATATTGGGATTACTATGAAATACTTCGATCGGCAAACCAGTTAACGCTATGCCATTTTTTTGGGCATGATCCATCAAAGCATACCATGCTCTGTCTGATGTAATATAATTTCCATTATATATGGCCTTCAACGCATTTCCTCCAGATATTTCCTGATATGTAATTTCCTTATGCTGGGGAAGTTGACTCGATTTTTCTATGGGATAACAAAAATTGAATGCTATACGGTCACTGGTCTTATCCCATGAAGTAATCTCTATAAGAGGTCTTCCTTTTAGCTGAACATTGTTCTTTGCAAGAATACCATCAAGCAATGGGTAATCTTTCATCATCTCCGCAGCTTTATCAACTTGTAAAGAATTATGGGTGGTACAGGCGCAGAGTTCGGGTTTCAAATCTTCCTGCCCAATAATTTGCACCTTAAAGTCTGCGATATGCGCATTGAGGTTTTTAAGAAAATCACTCAAGGATTTTCTTGTTTGTTTTTCAAAATCAGTGTCAGAAAAGGGGATATTCAATTTGTTTTTTAAACTGTTATACGCATCTCTAGCATAAACTTTTATAGTTGAACTCGAGTCTGTTTCTGGAATGATTTGCCAAGAATAGATATGCGTAGAATCGCCAAAATGCAGCTTTTGCTGTAAACTTAAGAGGCCATCTTGTTCTATTATTTCAGAATTATCCATGCTATTGCTCCAATACTTGATACTCTGATTAATGGTGCCCGGGAAAGTTTTGGCTTTCATGGTTACTTGATAGTCATGTGGCTTGATAAAAAAATACCATAAAAGAGTTCCAACCAATATAAATACCAATACATTAATGAATTTCTTCATAGCTCTAATAAGAGGAGATCTTTGCTCTTCAGTTCATTTTTAAATTTTCCAAAATAAAATCACCAAGATCTCTACCTTGTTTCACCCCTATATCAACGGCCTTTCTGTAATGTATGCCCCCATACATTCTACTTATTGCCGCTTCATCGGCTGCTTGATCAAACGATGCAAAACTTCGAACGGGAAGCCCATAAGCTACTTCAGTATCATCAGCAAAGGCAAAATCATCGCCAAAAATATCGGTCAAAGCGGTTGCAGCTGCACCGGATACTACACTATGACCACTAGTGTATTCAGGAAAGGGAGGAGTTTGCAAAACGGGTTTCCAATTTTCATCAATATGCTCATTGATGAGCGTTTCCGGTCTAATCAAATTGCTTCTATACTTTTCATCCCAACAGCTGATAAAGGCATCGGCGATGGCAATCGAGGTCTTGGTATACGCATAAACAGTTTTATTAAAATCACTATTGGTCATTTTGCTTGCGATTTTGGCTATTCCAATCCAATGCGCCCCTGGTGATATTTTTTTGGTCGCGAACATAAGGTGACCCCGAGTAACGGACACATAGGGATTACAATCCCAAAATTGGGCTATAGCAATTTCCTCAGATTCATCACCTTCTTTTGTGATTTTATTGCTAATATCATAAACTTCTTTAACCTCGTTATAAAAATCCGTTCCTTTTTCCATTGAGAAAGGTGGTGGAGGTGCAGGTTTAAACTGACTTGCAGAATCAATAACAAAGGGGCGAATTTTATTCCAGTGGGGCTCAATACCGTCCATATAAGCTGGGGGTGTAGGTTGCCATCTAGAAGGGTCGTCCGTATTAACCGTGAACTTGGGCATTGTACGTGTTTGGTTGTAATTGTCTTCACTCATCCAATTCGCAATATGCTCTGAAACCTTTAGGGCATACGCTTTTGAATTGTTGAATTCTACTTCGTTCTTTGACTGCCAAATTGTATAGAGACTGTCCCTATATTTGGCTAGTTCATTTTCTGAAAAAATTAAACGCCTACTCATATCCAAATGTGCAATGAGCGCCGCTAATTGATAATTTATCGGTTTTGAAACTTCAGGTTTGGGAATTTGAGTCAAATTCTTGACCTGATCTGCCAGCGAGTTGTAGTGTTCATCTCCTACTGCGATTATTTCATATGCCGCTATATTTGGGTATGCATAGACCCTGCTGGCAACAGGAGGGGAAAAAATATCATGTATCATAATATCAGTTACCATATCTACAGCATTATGAAGGTCATTACTACTTACATTAATAGGCTCCTCTTTATTCGTACAGGCTATTAAAAATGTAAAAGCGATTATTGCAATTAATCTCTTCATTTGCTTTCTGTTTTAAGGTTCAATTTTATATAAGTCCGCTTTATCGTTATTGTAGGTAACAAGCAAGTAAACCTGTTTGTCAACGGTAATGGTATTCATTTGTCTTACAGATTTTTGAACCATTTGTAAGCCAATTTCATGACCCAAATGAATTTCATTTATATCTCGGATCAATGCACCCGAAAAGGAATCAAATCTTCCATGAAATGGTTTAACACCAAAATAATTGCCCCCTACCAGTACTTCATCTCTCCCGTTGTTGTCAAAATCGAACTTAAGTAGCGCAGTTATGGGTGAGACCTGCAAATCATTGCTGAATGGAACGAATTTGAATTTTCCATTATCGTTTTTCAAGTATCCAGAATTTAAATTATTCACTGTTTTAATCTCAGGTTTAACATCACTATACCCTTCTAGAATTTCCTCAATGGTCTTACCAGAGAAATCATTATAATTGATATATTTTTTTCTCAGACTAATCATTTGTCCGGCAAGGTCGTTTAGACCCTCCAATGGATAATAGTTACCATTTTTAGATGTAGTGGTAATGGTTTCGGTTTGTCCGTTTTTGTCAAAATCACCATAGTACATCTTTAATGGCTCCTGGACCGAAGCTTTGAACTTACTATTTGTCCCCCAGTTACCCAAAATATAATCAAAATCCCCATCATCATCTATATCAAACGGAACAATGCATTGCCAAAGACCATTTTGCCTGTCCTGAAGCACATTGATTTTGGTCAACATGCCGTTGTTGTTTTTGAAAAAAGCAGGGGACATCCATTCACCGATCACAACTAGATCTTTTGTGCCGTCATTATCAAAATCCTCCCAAACAGCATCGGTGACCATTCCCAAATCTTGAATATCGACATTGTCCTTTACGGTAAATTCACCATTGTTGTTTTCATACAAGTATGAGGTTGGCAATTTGCCAAAATCGTTTGATACCGCCTGAGTACCGATAAACAGGTCCAAATCACCATCGGCATCAAAATCATTTGCACGAATGACCGAGGTGTTATCGAAATTCTCTGGGAAGGACATGGAATCGAAAATAGAATCCTTTTGCATATAATAGGAATCTAGAAGGGGTTTCATTTTACCATAAAAATCAGCGCCACCATTACCGACTATAATATCATTTTTACCATCCTTGTTGAAATCCTCGATTAGGGCGGTAACATTTTCATTTACCGAGTCTTTTTCAATTGAAGGAAAGCTGATGCTTTTAAAAAGTGAGTCCTTTTGAAGATAGACCTGGGCGGGAATGTGCTTTGATCCCCCAAAGAAAATATCATCCCGGCCATCATGGTCCAAGTCCCCGATTGCAGTAGCAGGACCTCGGTCTGAGATTTGGTAGGGAATTAATTTTTGCCGGTTAAAATTGATATATCGGTCTTCTTTGTGGGTAAAATCAATACCGAGGTTATCATCTATTTTTGTAAAAATCAACTTTTTATGTGATATCAATGATTGGTAATCAAAGGATTTTGGGTTATCAGGTGAAATAGTCATTGTCTGGTTGGTCTTAACATTCCTTACCGTTTGAAAGGTCTTATCTGGCCATATGATTTTAAGAGAATCAATAGCTTCAGTTTGACCAAATCCAAAATGTATTATGGGTTCTGATGAGGATTGAAAACCTCTAACTGTATAAAGTTCCTTGAATTGTAATTGTCCTTGGTGATAAGCCAAAATTTTTGTGCCTACGCCAAAAGGATTATTGCCAGCAAGTCTTAATTTGATTTTTAGGTAATTGGCATTGTCATTCGTTTCATTAAGATACAGCATTGCCGTACTATTGATATTGTTGACCACTAAATCTAAATCCCCATCGTTGTCAAGGTCACCAAATGCGGTGGCTCCAGAAATTGTATTTTCAGTATTGGTCCAAATACCAGACATGTTTTCAAATTGCAGGTCTTTTGATCCCTTGAAGATATAATTGTTCAATTCACCTGAGGGCATCATGTCCAAAGCCTCTTGGTCAACTAATTTAGTGTTGTTGATTTTATTAATGATCTGATCACTCGAAACAAAATTTATATAATCTAGATCATTCGGTCTTTTTGGAATCCCGTTCGAGATAAAAACATCCTGAATTCCGTCTTGATCATAATCTCCAAATAAAGCACTCCAGCTCCAGTCAGTGGCAGATACTCCACTTAGCAATGCAATTTCCTTAAAGCTATGGTTGGGCTGATTTACAAACAGCATATTACGGGAAAATTGGTGGTGGTAACCAAATCGTTCTGTTTGTAGTTTTTGAATTTGTATATCTGAAGCTCCCTCTGAAGATTTCAGTACTCTTTCATCCTCTGGCAGCATGTCCAAAGACATAAGGTCTGGCCAGCCATCATGATTAATGTCCGCCGCATCATTACCCATAGAAAAACGGGTGACATGCCCGAAGTATTTTTTAAGGCATTCAGTAAATGTACCATTTCCATTATTCAGGTAGTAATAATCGTCTTCATGGAAATCATTGCCTACATAAATATCCGGATAGCCGTCTTGGTTAAAATCGGCTATGGCAATGCCTAAGCCATATCCATTGCTACCTCCAAAAATACCTGCTTCCTCACTTACATCAGTAAAGCTGCCATTGTTATTTTTTAATAGTCTGTCGCCAGTTTGTGTATTTCTTTTTAAACGTGTGTCGGCTTTACCATAGGATTCCGGTGTATGTACGGCGTGATTAAGAAGATACATATCAAGGTCACCGTCCAGATCATAGTCTAAAAAGGCTGCTGAGGAGCTATAGGTGTCAAAATCAAGACCATATTTTTCAGAACTTTCCGTAAAAGTACCATCCCCCTTGTTAATATACAGTTCGTTATGCCCGTTGAACCCATTTATCCCTACGACAGAGCATACATAGATGTCTAAAAATCCATCAGCGTTTATATCGACCATGCTAGAACCCATATTCCAAGAACTAGTCCCACTAACGCCAGCTTTCTCAGTAATATCGTCGAATTTAAGATTGCCTTTGTTTAAATATAATTTGTTTTTTATTTGATTTCCTGAAAAGAAAATATCTACCAGCCCATCATTGTTAATGTCTCCTATTGCAACACCGCCTCCATTGTAAAAATTGAGATAATCCAAAATATTGAGATCATCTGTTTCTGTAAGGTCATTGGAAAAGGAGATTCCAGTATCCTCTGCCCGGGGATTACTGAACAATTGCTTTTGCCTTTTAGCACAACTAAAAAGTACAATTGACAAAATACTTAAAACCAGAAATTTATTCATTTAAGGTATATATCTTAGGTTTACCATCATTAATTGCTGCTATGATGAAGATTTTACCACTTTCATCCTTGAATTGTTTTAAGTGCTTCACTTCACCTTTAATAAAGAATCCACTGGTATCATAGTCCTGCCATTTAAAATTGGAGGTACCATCGCCTAAAAGAACGTCTCCGTAACTTGCATCCAATCTAGAATACTGAGGTTTGAATTCAAAATTATTACCTGCTAATATTAGATCTATATTGCCATCACTATTAACATCAGTACATGTTATACCACATACACAAGAGAATTGTACCCTACTTGGAAGTGGTTTGATGGTGAATTTCCCATTACCTTCATTCAGGGCAATGACCGATTCAGAAGTTGTCGCCTTTTTAACAATTGTATTATCAATTACTTCATCAGAGAACAGTTCTTCAACAGCTTTATTAGCGTATTCAGAGGCTTTTAAGCTTTGTTTTTTGACAGATACAATTTGTTCTGTCATTTCCTTTTTTTGATGCAATGGATAGTCCTTACCGTCTGTAAACTGTGAAACAATTTGTTCTAAGGTGCCATTATTGTCAAAATCATTGATCCAGATTTTCATAGGATTCTCACTAGTGGGTTTATAGTGGAGATTATTCCCTTGATTACCTAAAACAAGATCTTGGTCACCATCATTGTCCAAATCGGAAACTTCAACCCCATTCCACCAGCCGAGTAGACTATCCAAGGACGTATCCTGTTTTGAGAGTCTTTTCCCCGAATTCTTAAATACGATGGGTGTACCCCATTCAGAAACAGTAACCAAATCTTTTTTGGCGTCCCCATCTAAATCTGCCCATGTGGCACTGGTTATCATGCCTGCATTCTTTAAATCGTAGGCCAATCTTTCCGTAACATCAATGAATATCCCATCACCGGTGTTTTCAAGGAACAAATGATTAGGATCCACCCCATAAATACCAACTACACTTCTAGCGCCTATGAATACATCTACATCACCATCCTGATCAAAATCCTCCGGTGAAATGACCGATATATTCTTGTTTGATAGGGGCAATTTGTTTTTTGATTTTACGAAATTACCTTTGCCATCATTAAGATATAGTCTTGATTCATATGTATTCTGTTCACCAACTTGATTGCCACCAGAACCTACTATCAAGTCTTGATCACCATCGCTATCTGCATCTAAAAAAGCCGCAGCCGTATCTTCGAGATGTTGGTCAAAAGGTAATATTGCTGGGATTAGTTGGCCTTTGCCCTTGTGGAAATAAATTACACCGGCTTGGTCCTTGGCGCCACCAATAAAAATATCTTCATTTCCATCTTTATTGATATCAGCAACGGCGATAGCAGGACCTTCCTGGGAAAGTTTTTTAGCAATCAAGCCTTCATAATCAAAATCATTATAGCTATTCTCTTGGTGGGCCATTAAACGGCTATTTTCAATTTGATCAAGCAAGGTTTTTTGCTGAATGGGTTTAATGGGGACATATTTTTCAGTAGCGTCTGAAAGCTTGGGATTGAGTAGCTGATTCGCAGTTACATTTTCTAAAAGTACAGTATGATCATCTGGCCAAATAACCCTAAGTGAATCAATGGTCTTTGTCTCTCCCAAACCAATGGTCATTGTGTAGTCCATAGACGATTGAAAACCACGTGAGGGAATGAGCTCTTGCATCACCACATTATCCTTGTAGTAGAGCATAACCGATGCGCCTATCGCAAATTTGTTCTTTTCACTACCCTCAATTTTAAGTTGAATATAATTGTGGTCGGTTAATTCATTGGTATTGTTCTCATACACAAATGATTCCATATTCACATTGTTCACTACTATATCAAGATCTCCGTCATTATCCAAGTCACCATAAGCTGCACCGTTAGACATACTTTTGGTCTCAAAACCCCAATCCTCGTTCGCGTTTGAAAATGTAATGTCGCCGTTGTTCCTGTAAGCATAATTGGCCAAAGGTTTAATGGGCATTCTATTTATTATTGAATCTATGGATTCCTTTTTTCCGGTAAGGGCCATTCTTCTCATAATTTTGTTGGCAAAAAAGTCGACAAAATCCAAATCGGTGAGGTCATGATTTATTCCGTTCGTCACGTAAATATCTCTTAAGCCATCATTGTCCATATCAAATATCAAACCAGCCCAGCTCCAATCTGTAGCATCCACACCACTAAAATAGGCTACCTCGGAGAAGGATCCATTTCCATTGTTCAGTTGCAAAGTATTCTGAATATACTGTTGATAAAAATCCCTGCTTTGTTTTAATTTAAAAACGTTATACCCATCAAATTCCATTACCGATTTAACACGCTCTTCGGGTTCTGGCAACATGTCTGTAATGAATATTTCGGCATTGCCATCATTATTGATATCGGCCATGTCTATCCCCATTGCCGATAACGAAAGATGGGACGTCCAATTTTTAATTTCTTCACTGAAAGTACCATCATGGTTGTTTATATATAGATAGTCTCTTTCATAAAAATCATTTGAAATATAAATGTCAGGATAAAGATCTTTATTAATATCAGTTATCATAATCCCTAGA
Organism: uncultured Maribacter sp.; assembly: GCA_964532755.1. Taxonomy (GTDB): domain Bacteria; phylum Bacteroidota; class Bacteroidia; order Flavobacteriales; family Flavobacteriaceae; genus Maribacter_A. The sequence goes on from CAZHJO010000018.1 coordinate 8,473, forward strand.
CCAAAACCTATGAGGCTACCGTAGATGCCCGCTTCTTCACTTACATCTACAAATCTCATATTGTCATTCCTCAACAACATATCCCCAACACCTCTAAAAATATCGGGAACACCTTCCCAGTCCTGTGCCCTGACTTCACGTTGTCCGGCATAACCCAGACTACTAACAGGAATGTTGCTATTGTTTAAAATGTAAACATCGAGGTCCCCATCCTTGTCATAATCAAAAAAAGAGGCATGGGTTGAAAATCCTGTTTTGGCCAAATTATACTCATGGGCTTTTTCAGTAAAAGTAAGGTCGCCATTGTTAATATACAGGTCATTGTCGTGGTTGTTGCCTTCCAAGTTGCCAGCATTACTCACATAAATATCCAATAGACCATCATGGTTAATATCAATCATGTTCACTCCTGTTGACCAAGGCTTATTGCCTTCTATACCTGCGGTGCTGGAAATGTCCTCAAATTTTAGATCACCCTTGTTCAAATAGAGTTTGTTCTTACCCATATTAGCAGTCATGTAAATATCAGGAAGGCCATCATTATTTATGTCTCCTATGGCAACACCACCGCCATTATAAAAATTTCGGTATTTGAATATGTTGAAATCTTTTTGATTCTCGACCTTATTGATAAAATCAATACCCGTAATGTCAGAAGTCAATAAAGAGAAGAGTACGGGCTCTTTTACAAAACTATCTTCACTTTCTTTCTTTTCAGAATCGCAGGAGGTAAATAGAATTGCTAAGGATAAAAAAAATAAGTATTTCTGCATGCTTCGCTTTATCATTTTTTCAACTTTTCTTAGGCTACAAATATTCGAATTTTGGCACCTTTATAAACGATTAAAATCACCTGTTTTGAACACTATTACTTAAAGCAATATCGTTAACACTTGACCATTAAAAATCTATCTTATTACCATAAAAGCCTTGAATATTCAAGATCGTGCAAAAATACGGCATCATCTGTTTTCATCCTATAAATACTGGTTCAAAATAAACGCTGTTCTCAAAAAATTAACATATTCATCGATACTTTTTAGGTAAGGGAATTATGCAATATCCTGAATTAAGAACAGTAAAACAATACGTCCTTACTCTTTTGGACTTAATTAGGTCATTACATCGTTTTCGTGATGATAACTTTTTTAAAGTTCTTTTGGTGTTACCTGGTATTGATAAAGAAAAAGCCTGACGTTGCAGTTTAAGTTATCAATGTCAGGCGGGTAGTTTTGATTGGATATTAGTTTCTAATTCCAGAAAAGGGCATATAGTACAACTAGTATTAGCATAACAGCAAAGGCTCCAATATTAAAGACGGGACTCGTCTTGAATAATCCCTTGGAAATAGTGATGCCTTTTTGATCTACAGCTCCTTTATTCTGATATAAACTAACAAGAATAATAACCAACATGGTTAGGAGGGTGGTATATCCCATTTGATCCATGAATGGTACATCTACAAAGAACGAACTTGTTGACCATCCATTAGGTGCTATTTTAAAGTACATTGCGATTGGAATAGAGGTCAACGCCCCAACAATAGCTGCTTTGTTAGTGGTTTTTTTCCAGAATAGACCTAATAGGAAAACGGCCAGGATACCAGGGCTCACGATACCGGTATATTCTTGGATAAATTGAAATGCTTGGTCTATTCCTCCAAGAAGAGGGGCCATGATACACGCAATGATCAAGGCAATACCAGCTGTAATTCTACCGGTATTTACTGTAGCTTTATCACTTGCATTTTTATTGATATACTGTCGGTAAATATCCATAGTGAAAATTGTGGAAGTAGAGTTCAACATAGAAGCCAATGAGGACACAATTGCAGCGGCCAGAGCAGCAAAAGCTACCCCTTTTAAGCCCGTGGGAAGAAACTGTAACAACCATGGATAAGCCTTATCCGCTTGTTCCAAGGAAGGTAAATTCATACTACCTGCATCACCCAACCTAGCCATAATTTCAGGGTCGTTTACCATTACATAGGCCGCAATCCCGGGTACAACTACAATCAGAGGAATGACCAATTTCAGGAAGGCTGCCAATAGAATACCTTTTTGGGCTTCTTTTAAGGATTTTGCTGCCAAGGTTCGTTGAATAATATATTGATTAAAACCCCAATAGTAAAGATTTGCCACCCATAATCCCCCGACAAGTACAGCGATTCCCGGTAAATTTTTGTATTCAGGATTGGATTCATCCAAAATCATGACAAACCGATCGGGCGCGGCTTCATAAACCGTTTTAATCCCGGCCAAAACCCCATCTCCACCTGACACCGTGTTCAGTGCTAAATAGGTAGTGAACAATCCACCTAAAACTAAAAAGACAACTTGAATTACATCGGTCCAAGCTACTGCGGAAAGTCCACCATACAAAGAATAGGCCGCAGCGAACAAAGCTAGCCCGATTACGCCATAAATCATGGGTATACCCATAATAGTTTCCAGAGCCAAGGAACCTAGGTATAATACCGACGCTAGGTTAACAAATACATAGAGGCCTATCCAAAAGATTGCCAATATGGTCTTTAAATTCGTGGAATACCTTTTTTCCACAAACTCTGGAATCGTGTAGAGCCCCTTTTCAATGAAAATCGGCAAGAAATACTTGCCAACAATAATCAATGTAAGTGCTGCCATCCATTCGTAAGAGGCAATGGCTAATCCTGATGCAAATCCAGAACCGGACATTCCTATAAATTGTTCCGCTGAGATGTTTGCGGCAATCAAAGAAGCTCCTATGGCCCACCATGGTAATGATTTACTGGCAAGGAAGTAATCTTCAGCATTTTTTTGGTGCCCTTTTTTATCCCTTGATACATAGAGACCAACACTTAATATAAGCAAGGCGTAAAAAATGAAAATTAAATAATCCCAAAATCCGAAAGCTGATGTCATATTAATTTGGTTGGTTACAAAATGTAGCTAGTGTTATGCCGCGACAAATTAGGAGTTTTTACCCAATAAAACCATAACTAATGGTTATTTAAGTTGTTCATTTATCCTAATTGCTTGGGAAATACAAAAAAAGACCGCTGCAAAGCGGTCTTTTTAATTCAGTGAAATAACTTTCTATATTAGTATCCAGGATTCTGAACTAAATTAGGATTGGATAGTATGGCATTTGACGGAATAGAAAACAAGTTTCTTGTATCGTCACCAACTCTGTCCGGATCCATAAATTCATAACCCGCTGAAAATGTACCAAACCGAAGCATATCTGTTCTTCTGATCATTTCTCCATATAATTCCCTTCCTCTTTCCGCTAACATAGCAGGTAAATCTACAGTTCCTAATACTGAAGCATCCCTTAATACCCTTAGCTCATTGACCAGCGCTGCGGCATCCCCGCCACTTGCACCACGAAGAATAGCCTCTGCCTTCATAAGATGTGCATCTGCATATCTGAATAAGATTTTATGTTGTGTAAAATTACCATTTGCAGGATGATATTTAATAACCCTAACACCTGTGCGTTCGTTATTACCTACCAAGCCTGGGAATTCTTTCGTAAAGACCAGTGGATTACCTGGACGATCTTTCAATGCATTACCATCTTTGTCATAGGCTTGCCCAATAAAGAAGCCATAGGCAATTCCAGTATTGATCTCATCAGCATTACTCGCATCTGGGACCCAACCTCTTCGTTCTTCCTGACCATCACCAACATAATTGGTGTTAGGAGCTCCTTCAAACGAATCATAAAATTCAGCTAGTGTACTAAATCCATTCCAACCACCAGTACCATCCAAAGCTTGGGTGTTATAATGCAGGCCATTAAAGATATTGTTTCCAACTGAAGAAGGTGTCCAGAGAATGGTTTCGGTATCAGCGTCTTGCTTAAAGAGATCAAAATACCCAGCCTGTAAGGCAAAACCGTCGGTGGCTATATCATCTACCAATGATACAACTTCATTGAGCGCAGCGGAATCAGGATCACCAGTACCTAAATAAACACCTGAATTTAAAAGCACCCTTGCTTTTAAGAAACGGGCGGCTGCTTTAGAAGCCCTGTTAAGATTATCTTGATCCAAGGCCTGGGTTGCCGGCAAATCAGCAATGGCATCATCAAGATCCGCAAGGATCAGAGCATAGGCCTCGGGAGCTGTGCTTACTGCAGGATTAATTTCTGGTCCTTCATCCACACCTCTAATAGGTACCTGACCAAATGCATCCATAATGACCCATGTACCTAGCGCTCGTATGAACTTAGCTTGTGCTACTTGTTCCACTGAAGCATTACTCCTAGGGTCAATTACCTCAGAGGCAAGAAATATAGATTGGTTCCAATCATTCCAAGCTCTTAGAATGAATAAATGTCCTGGATCCCAGTTATGTGTATGCAAGGTTCTCCAGATACCATTGTCACCCCAATCCGTACCTCTAGTAGGTACAAGAAATTCATCAGAGGCAACCTCCTGCATTGCGTAGAAATTCTCTTGATTTTCATACCTGCTTCTCAAGCCATCGAATAGATTATTTACCGAAGAGGCAGGATCTTCAACCCCATTGAATATTGAACCGGTTGATGTAGTCTGATCAATAATTGAATCAGTTTCTTCTATCTCCAAATTCGTACAGGAGATAATGAATATTGCCGAAAATACTAGCAACACGTTAAATTTAATTTGTCTTCTTTTCATGATTTTTTTTTAAAAAGTTGCGTTTAAGCCAAAAGTAATCGTTCTAGGTCTTGGGAATCCAGTGTAATCGATTCCTGCAGTAGGAAGACTATTTAATAGATCTCCAGAACCTGGTTGCGAACTAACTTCAGGATCTAATCCACTGTAGTCCGTAATCAAGAATAAATTTTGTCCAGTCACAGACAATCTTAAACTTTTAATTGAACCGTCACCACTAAGAGGCACATTATAGCCAAGGGTTGCGTTCTGTAGTCTTACAAAATCCCCTTTCTCAAGGAATCTTGTAGAAACATCCGCTGCGGCGTTTCCAGCTTCACCACTGGTCAAGACATCTGGTGTAACATTACGGGCATTCGCAATAGAACCAGCAGTAAAGAAGGCATTCCTAGTGTTGTTGTACACATGGAAGCCAAATTGACCAGCTAGGTAAGTGGATAAATCCCAATTTTTATAGGATGCATTCAATGAAAAGCCTCCGGTATAATCGGGTAAGGCGTCTTTACCAACAAAAGTCTGTACATCACCTATAGGTTGTCCATTGCTATCGAAGCCTTCAAACTCCCTTAGGAAATATGAAAATAAAGGTCTGCCACCAGATAGTATCTGTGAAAAGGCCAATGATAATCCTTGCCCCCTAATAGTACCAGCCGGTATTGCACCACCAAAGTCCTGTAGTTCGTTTTCATTGTAGGCAACATTAAAGGATACGTCCATATTAAAGTCCTCAGACTGCACCAAATCATATGCCAGCGCAAATTCTATACCTTGGTTAAGTACTATAGCATCCAAATTCTGGAAGAAAAATGGTTGCGGTGAAGGCTGCGCCGCCTCTATGTTCAATAATAGGTCCGACGTCTCTTTTCGGTAAACATCAATTGATCCGGAAAGCCTGTCACTATTAAATCCAAAATCCAAACCTACCCCATAGGATAGTGTTTCTTCCCATTTCAATTCATTATTGGCAAAAGTCTCTGCGCGGCTTCCACCAAAATTGACATCACCACCATTTGAAATACCAGGAGCGGGGTAACGCTCACGTCTCACAAAATTCCCATATCCCAAACCTTCCTGGTTACCCGTAATACCGACTCCCAGACGAAGCTTTAACGTGGAAACATTGTCGCCAATGAAATCTTCCTCGTTCATTTTCCAAGCGAATGCACCAGACGGGAAATACCCATATTGGTTATCCGGACCAAAACGTGAGGAACCATCTGCACGAATCGTGGCGGTAAACAAGTATTTGTCTGCCAAGGAATAATTTATCCTGGCAAAGAAAGATTGCAATTCATCGGTAAAGTCAAAGGTATCACCAGTAACCGCATTAACATTGGTGGATACCAGTGGAATAAGGTCTGTCGTTACCGTTGGGAACAATCGATTTATTGAAATATCCGAATCATTGACACCTACACCATATTGTTGATATCTTCCGCTAATTTCATCTTCAATACTATTTGCTGCATCTTCCAGATCTGTACCCATTTGGTCTAAGTTGGTGGTGTTGAAGCCGAAGCCACCAATGTTTCTACCAGATCGTCCAAAATCCTGAAATGAATACCCTACAAGAGCGTCCAAGGATGAGTTTTCAAATTCTTTCTTATAGGTAAGCGTAGCTTCCATCAACTTGTTCTCTACATCTATATCATTTACTGCCCCTCTACCATTTCCAGGAGTACCATTGTCAAAACCAATTATATTGGCAGAAGCAACAGAGTATCTTGTGGACTGCGAAGAATCATAACCAAGGGTAAGTTTTCCCGTCAACTCAGAAGTGAAGTTATAAGTAGCAGAGAAATTCCCTAAAAATCTATTGGTATTGGCTTCACTTTGTGTATAGGCCAATAAATTAGCAGGGCTCAATAAACCACCACCCGGATCAAAACCAACCGATGTGGGCCAAGTTGGGTTAGCAGAATAAGCTGCACCCAGTATATCCCCATTAAAACCTGCACTTGCAGAAACTGGGGGTGAGGCATCATTAACCCTGGATATTGTTCCTGTTAAATTTAGTGAAAGCTTGTCGTCAAAGAAGCGGTGCGTCCAGTTAAGCCGCCCAGTAATTCTTTCCAATTCTGATTTTTCAACTACACCAAATTGTTTGCCATAGCCAAATGTTGCCCTGATGTTCCCTTTCCCATAGTTTTGGGAATACGATAAATTCTGGTTTTGAGACGCAGATGTTCTGGTCACAAAATCCTGCCAATTTACATTGGCACCAAAATCCTGATCGGCAGCAACACCTCCAAATTGTGCTACACCAGCAAGAAACTCATCTCTTTTCAATAAATCATATTCATTTGCCGGAGTGGAAATACTCAATGAGGAAGAAAATTCAAAACCGCCACCACTGGCACCACCTTTACCACTTTTTGTAGTAATTATTACAACACCATTGGCACCTCTGGACCCATAAATGGCCGTTGCCGAAGCATCCTTTAACACACTTATACTTTGTATGTCAGATGGATTTAAGAAATTCAATGGGTTTTTTGAAGCACTTGTACCCAAACCTATATCTTGTCCTTGTGCAGAAGTATCATCACCGGCAAGTGGAATACCATCGACAACAAATAAAGGATTGTTGTTAGACCTTACTGAATTAGTTCCCCTGATACGGAATTCAACCCCTGCACCTGGTTCACCACTCGTTTGAGTAATCTGGACTCCCGCTGTCTTACCTTGAATCAATTGTTCTGGAGACGAAATTACACCGCCATTAAAGTCGTCAGCGGTAACAGCAGATACAGCACCGGTTGCATCCTTAACGGTAGTCGTACCATATCCAATTATTACTACTTCATCCAATGCTTGTGCATCTTCAGCTAGTGTGACATTGATACTGGTTTGTCCGTTTACCGCAACTTCTGTTGTGCTATATCCTATATAGCTAATTACTAAAGTTGCATTTTCACCGACTTCAAGGGTGAAATTTCCATCGAAGTCTGTTTGTGTTCCGTTAGTGGTTCCTTTTTCCACGACACTGGCACCCGGTAGGGGACCCGTTGCATCAGAGACATTCCCTGAAACCTCTTGAGCTTGTGCAAATCCAAAGCACAACAAAGCTCCTACAAGCATAAAGCTTTTTAGTAGCGTAATCTTCATAAAGAGTTAATTTTAGTTGAGTTAATTAAAATTCCAATTGATAAATTTATGCAAATTTTATGTTAAATCATAAATATACAGGTGTTAAAAGTCACGCAAACGGTTTCGTGTTAATAACTTAACTATATCTATGATAATAATATTCCATTGCTTTGTAAATTATAAAATGTACAAAAATTTGGTCAGGGAAGTGGGGAAATTTTATATACCGACAAATATAAGGTTTATATTTCTTCTGAATTGTACCTTTATGTTAAGTTTTGGGGAACAAACCAATTTAATATGACTCAGACCATTCAGTTTTTATAAAGGCACCTAATATAGTATCGGACATTGAAGCGAAAGATTACACTTAAACACATTGCGAAGGAATTGGAAGTCTCTATTTCGACGGTTTCCAAGGCCCTGAAGAATAGTGAGGAAATTAGTAGGGATACCAAGGAGAAAGTGCAGGCTTTTGCCAAGTTATACAACTACAAACCCAATAATGTCGCTATTAGCCTAAAAAACAAGCGCACCAAAAATATTGGAGTCATTATCCCGGATATTGTACACCACTTCTTTACAACCGTTTTTAGGGGTATAGAGCATTATGCAAATAAATTAGGCTATAATGTAATTGTCTGTGTTTCCGATGAATCCTTTGATAAGGAGGTGATAAATATGGAGATGCTTGCGAATGGCAGCGTTGATGGTTTTATTATGTCGTTATCCGCGGAAACACAAAAAAAGAAAGATTACAATCATCTCAAGGAAATTATGGAACAAGGAATTCCACTTGTGCTGTTTGACAGGGTAACCGATGAAATAAACTGCGATAAGGTATTGGTCGATGATCGGGAAGCAGCTGTTCTTGCGGTAAATAAATTCATTAATAACGGAAAAAAGCAGATTGCCTTGGTTACCACTGAGGACTATTTTAGCGTGAGTAAGGCACGAGAAGTTGGTTATAGAGAGGCACTTGAGGCGCATAATTTGGCGATAGACGAAGGACTAATTTTGAAATTGCCATTTATGGACGTGGATGAGAATGCCATAAAAGAGTTTTTTAGCGATCATGATATAGATGCTGTATTATGTGTCAATGAAATATTCGCTGTTCACTGCATGAACCTTGTCCGAAAAAAGGGTATGAGAATTCCAGAGGATATCTCTTTTATTGGTTTTACTGATGGTATTCTTTCAAAATATGCCAATCCTGGATTAACCTCATTTGCCCAACATGGCGATAAAATGGGTGAAGTCGCAGCAAAATTGCTGATCGAAAAAGTAGAACATGAAAGTGAGGATGAGGAAGAAGTAGAGACTTTCCGTACAGAAATTGTCGAGACCACACTTATAGAAAGGGGCTCAACGTTCAACTAACTGAAAATATATTAATGCGAAAAATGGGATTTATTTTTGATTTGGACGGAGTTATTGTAGATACT
>CAZHJO010000019.1:0-17488 GCA_964532755.1 uncultured Maribacter sp.
GGCAGTACTGGGGTTGGTAAACAAAACCAATAATGAAAGATTTGCATGGGATTCTTACCGTCGTTTTATCCAAATGTATGGTGGAGTGGTTTTGGGTATGAAACCTGAGACCAAGGAAGATATTGATCCTTTTGAGGAAATCATGGAACACCTCAAAGATAAAAGAGGTATTGAATTAGATACCGATTTTACTATTCAAGACCTTCAAGATCTGGTCTACGACTTCAAAGATGCGGTTAAAAAAAAGACGGGGCACGATTTCCCAACTGATCCTTGGGATCAATTATGGGGAGCCGTAATGGCTGTTTTTGATAGCTGGAATGGCAATCGCGCCATATATTATCGCAAGATGCATGGTTACCCCGCTGATTGGGGTACTGCAGTAAATGTACAAGCGATGGTCTATGGTAATATGGGCACAAATTCAGGTACAGGGGTATGCTTTACCCGTGACGCTGGTACCGGTGAAAATGTCTTCAATGGGGAATATTTAATTGATGCCCAAGGTGAGGATGTTGTGGCAGGGGGTAGAACACCGCAACAAATCACAAAGTTGGGATCAGAACGTTGGGCAGAACTGGCAAAGGTTGAAGAAGCTGAACGAGCAGAGAATTATCCTTCTTTGGAAGAATTAATGCCCAAGATTTATGAGGAATTAGATGGCTACCAACAAAAATTAGAAAAGCATTATCGCGATATGCAAGATATGGAGTTTACCATACAAGAAGGTAAACTTTGGATATTACAGACACGTAATGGCAAACGTACAGGTGCAGCCATGGTAAAAATAGCTGCTGACCTGCTAAGAGAAGGCTTAATTGATGAAAAGGAATCCCTACTGCGTATTGAACCTAATAAATTAGATGAATTATTACACCCGGTTTTTGATCCCAAGGCTTTAAAAACGGCTCATATTATTGCTCAAGGTTTACCTGCATCCCCTGGGGCTGCTACGGGTAAAATCGTTTTCTTTGCGGACGAAGCCACTAAATTCAGGAATAGTATTTTAGTTAGGATTGAAACATCTCCAGAAGATTTAGAGGGAATGAACATTGCCAAGGGTATTTTAACTGCACGTGGTGGTATGACCTCACATGCCGCAGTTGTTGCCAGAGGTATGGGTAAATGTTGTGTTTCAGGTGCAGGTGCCTTAAAAATAAACTATAAAACACGTACTTTAATCGTAGATGGACATGAATATCATGAAGGTGATTGGATTTCATTAAACGGCTCAACAGGAAATATTATTGAAGGCAAAGTAGCAACTATAGAACCTGAATTGAGTGGTGAATTTGCTGAAATAATGAAACTGACAGATAAATTTGCAACTATGGAAGTACGCACCAATGCAGATACCCCTAAGGATGCAAAAGCGGCTCGTAGTTTTGGCGCACAAGGTATTGGTTTAACGCGTACTGAACATATGTTTTTTGAAGTTGACCGTATTAAAGCTATGCGCGAAATGATTTTGGCTGATACTGTTAATGGTCGTAAACGTGCCTTAAAACAATTATTACCAATGCAACGTGAAGACTTTGAAGGTATTTTTGAAGCCATGCAAGGATTACCGGTAACAGTACGGCTATTAGACCCTCCTTTACATGAGTTTGTTCCTCACCAATTTAGTTTGCAAAAAGAATTGGCCGAAGAAATGCATGTTTCTGTTGCAGCTGTTAAAAGTAAAGTAGCGGAATTAGCCGAATTTAACCCTATGTTGGGGCATAGGGGATGCCGATTAGGCAATACCTATCCTGAAATTACTGAAATGCAGGCCAGGGCAATTATTGAAGCTGCATTGAATTTAAAGGCTAAAGGTATAGAAGCAAAACCAGAAATTATGGTTCCTTTAATAGGTACCGCAGATGAATTCAATTTACAGGAAGACATCATTAGACAAACTGCCAATAAGGTATTTGAAGAAAGAAATGATAGTATTGAATACTTAGTGGGTACGATGATTGAAATACCACGTGCTGCATTGATGGCCGATAAGGTTGCTGAACGTGCCGATTTCTTCTCCTTTGGAACCAATGACCTTACCCAAATGGCATTTGGTTATTCGCGTGACGATGCAGGCAAGTTTTTACCAATCTACATTGAGAAGGGCATCCTAAAAGTAGATCCTTTTGAGGTGTTGGACCAAGAGGGAGTAGGACAATTGGTTAAAATGGGTACTGAAAGAGGGCGCAGCACAAAACCTGATTTAAAAGTAGGTATTTGTGGAGAACATGGTGGTGAACCAAGTTCTGTTGAATTCTGTTTTAAAACAGGTATGAACTATGTAAGTTGCTCTCCATTTAGAGTGCCAATTGCGCGATTGGCCTCTGCACAAGCTGCAATCAAGGAAATGGACTAATTAACTGAATTCTTGATATTTACCTGTATTAATATGGGTTCCAAGTAAACCTGGAACCCATATTTTTAGTTACTGCTTAATAATTTGTATCTCCGCTATTCTGCTAGTTACCTAAGTGAATCCTGGAAAAATTGATTATACCCTTTAGGGGGGCAAATAACGGAATTTTGGGCCTTTTCTTTTTACCCCGCACCCTAAGGGGTGAATAAAAGACCAAAAAATTAACTATTGTCATATTAGCGGGTTTCGCATGTTATAAGACATATAAGAAATGGTCAAAAAGGTCAAGTACAATACATAAGTAGTATCTTTGCTAATTTATCGAAGTATTTTAAAGCATAGATGTTTCAATTTTTTACTCGTAAAACGTATTTAATAGATTGTTTAGAGGGATACGTTGATATTCATAATCACATTTTACCTGGAATAGATGATGGTGCTAAAACCGTTGACGAATCAATAGAGCTCATCAAAGGGTATTCCCAATTTGGAGTCAAGGATTTTATTGCCACGCCTCATATTATGCATAATTACTACCCTAACTCCCGTGAAACAATTAATGATTCTTTGATGCTCCTTAAAAATGAGCTGTTGAAAAAGGACATGAAAGATGTCTCAATTCAGGCAGCAGCGGAACATATGATCGATGATAATTTTGAATCAATTTTGGAGAACGGTGAAATCATGCCGTTGGGAGCAAATTATTTATTAGTGGAAATGTCCTATTTACAGGCCTCGATCAATTTTGATAAAGCCGTTAACAAAATTTTGGCGCAGGGCTATTTCCCAATTCTGGCCCATCCTGAGCGATATCTTTATCTTCATGATAATTTTAAAAAACATATTGCATACAAAAAGCAAGGTCTGCTCTATCAATTGAATCTATTGTCCTTAGGCACGCACTATGGCAAAGAGGTACAACAAATGGCATTTAAACTATTGAATAATGATATGATTAACTTTGTTGGTTCTGACGTCCATAATAAAAGTCAATTAAATAGTCTTAAAGAGGTACAAGTGACTGAAAAAATGATGAATATTTTAAAACCTATTTTCAAGAGTACAAACCTTACTTTTTAACGGTCATTTAGAATTTCCACCACTTTTTTGCGGACTTCCCATAGCCATAACCATATTTACCGCCATAGCCTAAATTGGAATCGTTTACACCATTGACTATGAAGGAAAGTCCTTTAAGCTTCCCTTCTTTATGAAGTTTAATAGGATATTCCAATACCTTTAATTCGGTCATTCCCGCTCTTGTCACATATAGTATTTGATCAGCGTATTCACTTATCAAGAGGGTATCAGTGACTACCATCAAGGGTGCGGTATCAACAATTATATAGTCATAATGAACTACCACACTCTCCAATAACTCTTTCATTCTCCCGTTCATCAATAGTTCCGCAGGGTTCGGTGGTATTCGTCCAGAATAAATAACATCTACGGTTTGCTCGTGTGCCAACATTGAAAAGATGATATCCTTACTTGTCAAGGTCTTATCTACTAAAAATTCAGTAAGTCCATTATCCCCTTTATTTCTGGTAGGTTTACCTAATTTATCTACATCTTTGCCCGAATAAAATTGATAAATTTTTGGATTTCGAATATCACCTCCAATCAACAAGACTTTTTTATTTGTATTGGCAAAGATCATCGCTAAATTAGATGCAATCAAGGTCTTACCCTCGCCAGAAACGCTTGAAGTAACATAAATCACATTACCTCTATCGCTATCTTTCTTCTTTTTTGATTTTATAATATAATCAAGATTGGTCCGAAGAATACGCAAGGATTCTGCCAAAACGGTACGTTCACCAAGCTTGACCAATGTATTCTCCTTCCTGGAAATTTTTGGAAGCTCAGCCAAAACAGGTATATTACGAGTTAATTTTTCCAAACCAACTTTGTTACGAACTTTATTATCCAAAAGATCCTTTACATAAATCATGGTAAAGGGTATTAAAATACCTAGTATTATTGAAGACAATAAGATAATCGGTCCTTTAGGTGAAACCGGTTTATCACTAAACAAATAAGCTTCATCAATCACCTTTGATTTAGGGGAGGCTGAGGCAAAAGTAATCTGCGATTCCTCACGTTTTTGTAATAAGTATAAGTACAACTGTTCCGTAGTTTGTTGTTGCCTCGTAATATCGCGCAAAGCACGTTCATTCTTTGGTGCAGAATAAATCCTGGAATTTATTCGAGACATCTGGCTACTTAAGCTATTCACCTGTAGCCCCAAATTATTGGTCATACTGTTTAAACTAGATTGCATACTACGCTTAAGACCGGCCAATTGTTGGTCTAAGTTCACTATGATAGGGTTTCTTTCATTGGAGCTTTCCAATAATCGCTTACGTTCCAAAGCCAATTCATTATAACGTACTGTAGTACCTGCAATAGAGGCGTCGGTAAGTCCAATATTCGAGGGCAATAATTCATAGCCTTCCTGATTATCGATAATATCTTTCATAGAAGATGCAATATCCAATTGCACCGAAGCATTCTGTAATTCCTGTTGATTGGCCGCGCCAATATTAAGATTCACGCTAGTTTGGGTTGCGATATCGGCAATACCTCTTCCTGTTTTAAATTCCTGGGCATCTTGATCAACAGTTGATAAACTGCCATATATATCTGCAATTCGATCATTTATAAAAGTTGAAGTCCTATCGGCTATCGCCTTTTTATCATCAATCGCATTCTGGTTGTAAGAAGTTATCAGTGCATTAATAACATCTCGCGCCCTACTTTCAACAGCATCATTTAAAGAAATCGAAATTATATTGGAGGGTGCATTAATAGCTGATATGACGATGTTTTTCTGATAAAACTCAGCAACTTTGGCCAAAGGTCTTACAACTACCTTATACTTCCTTCCATCTAACTTTGCAATATCAATAATATTCGGGGTAATAATTACATCGCCTATCGAAGTAGTAAAGGTTTTTCCAAAGGAATGTAAAATTGCTGGATCGCCTTCCTCTTCAATAAACTCAAATTGCGTATTTGATTTTAAGGTAATGAAAAACTCATCATTCGAATTATATACAATAGAATCAGGTGCAATTAAACTCACATTAAAAGATGGGTTCTCATATACATCCGAATCAAGTAATTTTCCCTGAGCAATTATTTTCTTATTTAGCCCTAGTTCTTTGGCAATTTTGATAAGATTAGTTCTAGAATTTAGAATTTCAATCTCATCATCAATATTATTTCCTCCTTCCCCAAACACATCCAAATCCCGAAAAACATCTAATTCAGAGGTAGAGCTTTGGTCTTCCAATATCTGAATTTTTGCCTGCACGGCATATTCAGGGACTGTATATCGAATCTTTAAAAAGCCTAATACCAAAGCTATTAATACAGATATTAAAAACCATTTCCAGTGCTTAAGATAAGATTGTATTACTTCTCTGTAATCCATTTTATTTAAGGACAGATTCGTTGTGTTATTATTCATTATCTGAGATAAATATGGGGTTCTAGTTTCTCGTAATAAGGATTACAGTTGAGGTTATTAATATTGATGCAATGGATATTGCTATGGTCGCTCTATTATCCAATGCAGAGGCCGAGATTCCAGACTGATTGGGTTCTACGTAAATCACATCATTCTGTGTTAGATAATAAACAGGGGATTTTACCATGTTTTTTGAAGTCAGGTCTATGCGCGTATATACCTTTGTTCCGTTAAAATCTCGTATGACCAATACATTTTCGCGTACCCCAGTTATGGTTAAATCTCCTGCTAAGCCCAAAGCTTCAAGTATAGTGATCTGCTCTCCATTTACAGGATAAGTCCCAGGCCTATTAACCTCCCCTAATATAGTAACCGTATAATTGAGTAGTCTTATGTTGATTATTGGGTCTTTTAAATAATCCGACAATCGATTCCTCAAAAGCCCCCGTAATTCATCTGGGGACAAGCCTTCAATCTTTAATTTACCAATTACAGGAAAATCAATCTCACCTGCCTGATCCACCAAATAATCAACTTGTTCTGCACGCATTCCTCCTTCTACACCACCCTTTACCAAATTAAAAGGTGCACTTGCCTCCGGGTTTAAGGAAGACACATGTATAGAAACCAAATCATCTACTTTGAATTTTGAAACAAAATCATTATTGTTGACCAAGGTCTCAAAATTACCCGTGTCTTGAAAATACACCACATCTTTCCGCGAAGCACAAGACATGATTAATACAATACCTAAGAAAATAATACAAAACTGAAAATAAACCTTCATTTTTTCGAACATTGTGATAATATTTAAGTGCAAGTATACTGAAAAATTAGGAGTGTAAAACCTTCAGATTGCTTTTTTTCGGTTGGTCTTTTATTTCTGCTTTGTCATGTTTACAAAACTCGGAATTATTCGAAATATACTCAGGAACAATCTCCTTCATTAATTTTATGGTATCCCCATTAAAAAACATATTGTTCACACAAAGCTCATCTATCTTGGTACGTACGAAGTTATAATCAAGCTCCCTTACTTTACCGATCATAATCTTTTTATGGTAGGTAGGTAAGGTGTTCTCACCATTGGCCAACAATTCCTCATATAATTTTTCCCCCGGTCTAAGTCCTGTCACCTTGATATCTATATCCTCAGGAAAACGTAAGCCTGAAAGCTTGATCATATTTTTTGCCAAATCATATATCTTCACAGATTCGCCCATATCAAAAATAAAGATCTCTCCCCCCTCGCCCATGGCTCCTGCTTCCAATACCAATTGAGAAGCTTCTGGAATGGTCATGAAAAATCGGGTGACATCCTTATGCGTAACAGTAAGTGGACCTCCATTTTCAATTTGTTTTTTAAACAAGGGTATTACAGAACCATTCGATCCTAAAACATTTCCAAAGCGAGTCGTAATGAATTTGGTTTTATGCTCCTGTTGCATACAGCTTATGTACATTTCGGCAATTCTTTTAGTCGCCCCCATCACATTAGTAGGGTTTACGGCTTTGTCCGTAGAAATAAATACAAACTTGTCTACTAGATGTTGTAAGGACAAATCTACTATAGCCTTTGTCCCCGCTATATTTATCTTTATAGCCTCATAAGAGTTGTACTCCATTAAAGGAACATGTTTATAAGCTGCAGCATGAAAAACCAGGTTAGGCTTATATTCCTGGAATAAATTGTTCATTCTGTTTTTATCGCGAATATCTGCTACTATCGGTGTAAAATTAAAATGCTTGTTCTGCTTTAATTCTTGCTGTAGATCATAAAGCGGAGATTCCGCCTGATCTACTATGATCAACGATTTGTAATTATATCTACATAATTGACGTATAATTTCACTTCCTATAGAACCAGCTCCCCCGGTAACTAGGATCACTTTGTCTTCAACTTCATTACTAATTTTTCGGTTAAGGATGTCGATTGGTGGCCGATTCAATAAATCCTCTATTTGAACCTGCTTGATTTGCGAAGCATTCAACTCTCCGTTGATCCAATCCTCCACTGGTGGAACAATCTTGGCTATAACCGGAAAATCCACTAGTTCTTCTACTAATTCCTTTAGCCTGTGAGGATCAATTTTTTGTATACAAAAAATAACCTCGGAAATATCCTTTTTAAGTATGAAGCTTTCTGTTAAAACTTCTGGTCCATAAACAACGACACCATTAATCTGTTTTCCTTTTTTCTTAATGTCATTGTCAATATAACCAACCACCTTTGTGTTAATTTTAGAATGATTCGTTATCGCATCATAGGTCAAAATTCCTGACTGCCCAGCCCCATAAATCAGTACTTTTTTACTTGACTTAAATTCATTGGACAAGCTAGAGAACATTGATTTGAAAATATATCGAGATGCCGTCAGGGAAACAAAGCTTATTAAACTATGGATTATGATAATTGATAATGGTATCGTAAAATTATCAACCAATTCAAATTGTCTATTAGCTATAATCAAAAAGATGGCCGTGATACTTGACAAACAGATGGCATTGAATAAATTGTATACATCGCGAACACCTGTGTGGCGAACTACCCCCTTATAAGAACCTATAACCAGAAAAGAAATCAATGCAATTACCACGACAACCGGTAATTGTACCAAAAGTTTATTGACATCGAAATTAAAGGTCAAATTAAATCGAATGAAGTAAGATAACATAAATGATACGGCAACAATCACCAAATCAATTGCCAATACCAACCATTTAGATGCATATCTTTTAGCATTATTGGTTAAGTAACTTTGTATCATGTTAGGGTCTTTTTAATAATAGTAACTATTCGTTCTAAATCTGCTACTGACAAATTAGAACCACTGGGCAAACACAAACCTCGTTCAAATAGATTTTCTGATGTACCATCCGAAAAATTCAGGTGACTTTCGAAAACAGGTTGTAAATGCATGGGCTTCCATAATGGTCTAGACTCAATGTTTTCATCTAATAGAGCGAGTCGTATGGATTCTCTGCTCTCATATGAAGGTGTTAATATACAGGTCAACCAACGATTGGACATATAACCTTTGGGTTCATTCAAAAACGCTATTCCCGGTATATTTTTTAAATTATCAAAATAGAATTTATGATTATATCTTCTTGCTGAAACACGGTCTTCCAGAACCTCCATTTGACCACGACCTATCCCAGCGAGCACATTGCTCATGCGATAATTAAAACCAATTTCGGAATGCTGGTAATGCACCGCATTATCCCTAGCTTGGGTTGCCAAAAAAACTGCCTTATCAGTGTGCTCCTTATTCTTGGAGACCAAGGCGCCACCTCCTGAAGTGGTAATAATCTTATTTCCATTAAAAGAAAGCACGGCAATATCACCGAATGTGCCACAATTTCTTCCATAATAGCGACTGCCTAAAGCTTCTGCACTGTCCTCCAAAACGGGGATATCATATGCTGAGGCAATAGCGTGTACAGCATTTATATTATAAGGCATACCGTACAGATGCACCGCTACAATGGCCTTTGGTTTTTTTCCTTTACTTAGTCTATTCTTAATGGCCTCTTCCAATAATTCTGGAGAAATATTCCACGTTTCCTTTTCGCTATCAACAAATATGGGGGTAGCCCCTAAATATTGGATTGGATTAGCAGATGCAGAAAATGTAAAGCTTTGGCATAAGACTTCATCTCCTCTACCAACACCTAACAACTGCAAACCCAAATGAATGGCACCAGTACCTGAACTTAAGGCGGCAACATAAACATCATTTTCCAAATAACTACTTATATCATTTTCAAAATCTGTGACATTGGGTCCCAATGGTGCAATCCAATTGGTATCAAAAGCCTCTTTAACGTATCGTTGTTCTGTTCCGCCCATATGGGGCGAAGAAAGCCATATTTTATTTTGAATTAAAGTTTTCAATTTCAATCTGTAATTTAATTCTAATTGTAAAAGATTATATAAAAATAAGTGCTAATCAATTTTTAATAAATGATTCTAATCAGTTATTAAAAAGCATAACAGGCTTATTCTCAATGACAAATTTAATTATAAACTTAGCTGTATTCTTCTAGGGGGGAAAATTTTGTTAAGATAATTCGGTAAATGTGTTGATAAACTCGGTTTACTACAAGAATAAAAAATAAGACGGCCATTTTATCCATTTTTTGAATGATTTGGATATTAGAACATTGTCAAGAAAAATTGATGGATTTAACCTTTCACTTTATTGATGTTTAGAAATCACATATTTCTTCTAAATTACCCAAATTACCGGGTAGAAAAATCATTAAATGTGTACTTTGCACTCTTATTTGTATAAAACGTCATAATAAGGTTATGAAAATTTTAGTCACAGGTTCAGCGGGATTTATCGGTTTCCATGTCGCAAAAAGGTTATTGGCAGAAGGTCATGAAGTAGTTGGTTTGGACAATATCAACGATTATTATGACATAGGTTTAAAATATGGACGTCTCCAAGAATTAGGTGTCATTATGGAGAATGCAAAAAAGTTCGATGCACTTGTAAAAAGTGAAAAATACAAAGCGAGGTTTAAATTCGTTAGAATGAACCTTGAAGATAAAGATGCCCTTCCTACGCTTTTTAAATCATCAAAATTTGATGTAGTATGTCATCTAGCGGCCCAAGCTGGAGTGCGCTATAGTTTAGAAAATCCGGGCGCCTATATCGATAGTAATATTGTTGGGTATATGAATATTTTAGAATGTTGTCGTAACTACCAGATAAAACATCTAGTCTACGCCAGTAGTTCCAGTGTTTATGGTTTAAATAAAAAAATACCATTTGAAACTTCGGATAATGTTGATCATCCTATTAGTTTATATGCCGCTACCAAAAAAAGTAATGAATTAATGGCACATACCTATAGCCATCTATATGGTCTCCCGACCACAGGATTGCGTTTTTTTACCGTTTATGGGCCCTGGGGCAGACCGGACATGGCGATGTTCCTTTTTACGGAGGCAATGATAAAGGGTAAACCTATTAAGGTATTCAACAAGGGCAATATGGAGCGTGATTTTACCTATATAGATGATATTGTAGAAGGAGTAGTGCGAATTATTGAAAAAAGCACTGAAGAAAGAATAGCAAATCAAGAAATTTACAAACTCTACAATATTGGCAATAATAAATCTGTAAAATTATTGGATTTTATAGAAGCAATTGAACATTGCTTGGACTTAACCGCTAAGAAAGAAATGCTCCCCATGCAACCCGGGGATGTTACCGCAACTTGGGCCAATGTTGATGATTTAATCAATGATTACGATTATCGTCCCTGTACACCGATTTCGGAAGGTGTTAGTAAATTTGTGAATTGGTTTCGCAATTATTATAAAATCTAAATATCAACAGAGTTAGATTACTTTTTTAAAATATTCGAAAAAGAACCAAATAATATGGATTTTTAAAAAGTAGTCGGATTTTTACAGGATTACATCGTTAATACTGCTTTAAAATTGGTATTCCCGCACTAATTTTTAAGCTTTGTGGCAAATTAATCAGAACAAAAATCAATTTATGGATATTTTAAATATAGCTGTTGAAGCGGCTATACTAGGGGGTCAGAAAATTATGGATATCTATAACAAACCTAGTTTTGATTTAAAAATAAAAGCAAACAACTCCCCTTTGACCGAGGCTGATACCGCGGCAAACAAAATCATTCATGATTATTTAGTTAAAACGGGTATCCCAATTATTAGTGAAGAAGATAAAAATCTTGAGTACTTTGAAAGAAAACAGTGGAAACAGTGTTGGATTGTGGATCCACTTGACGGCACCAAGGAATTCATTAAGAAAAATGGGGAATTTACTGTAAATATTGCCCTTTGTGATCAAGGTATTCCCATATTAGGAGTTATTTATGTGCCGGTGAGTAAGGAATTGTACTATGCTGACGTAAAAAAAAGAAAGGCATTTAAACTAGGTTTGAATGAAGAACATCCAAAGAATATAGAGCTATTCGATGTAAATACCGAAATAAAACCAGCAATCCAAACTAAAAATAAAATTAAAGTCGTTGGAAGTCGTTCTCATATGAATAAGGAAACAAAAGATTTTATTGAAGAACTGAAAATGGAAAACGATGAAGTTGAAATTGTTTCAAAGGGCAGTTCCTTAAAGCTATGCATGGTTGCCGAAGGAAAAGCAGATGTGTATCCCCGATTTGCACCTACCATGGAATGGGATACGGCCGCCGGCCATGCTATTTGTAAAGCAGTAGGTTTAAAAGTATTGTCAAACAGTACTAAAAAAGAATTGAGGTATAACAAAGAAAACTTATTAAATCATCATTTTATAGTTCAAAAGTAATAATGGAAGGTTCTCAGAAAAGACATATTGCCAAAACTATCACCTGGAGATTGGTGGGTACGATGGACACTGTTGTCTTATCCTGGGCAATTACTGGAAACCCTTTCACAGGATTAAAAATTGGATTTGCGGAGTTGATTACAAAGATGATCTTATATTACTTGCATGAGCGGTTATGGTTTAAAACCCGAGTTAGGGAAAGTAAAAAAAGGCATCTATTAAAAACCTTTACCTGGCGGTTTATTGGTACTATGGATACCATATTACTTTCCTGGTTTATTACAGGAAACCCTTTGACCGGATTTAAGATTGGGGTAGTAGAAATAATTACCAAAATGATACTATATTATGTACATGAACGCACTTGGTATCGAATTGATTTTGGATTGAATAAATCAACTAGAAGTCCTAAAAAATGGAAAGAAATATAAGTATTCAAGAATATAAAATAACCAAGGCCCAAAGACAAAAAGAAAATGGTCACAATTCTTTTCTTATATTTTTCACGGGCTTATCAGGATCAGGAAAGTCAACTATAGCGAATGGCCTGGAGCGAAAATTATTTCATCAGAAAGTAAAAACATATGTGCTTGACGGTGATAATGTTCGTCACGGAATCAATAAAAATTTATCATTCAGCCCTGAAGATCGTTCTGAGAATTTACGGAGAATAGGTGAAATATCAAAGCTTTTGGTGGATGCCGGCATAGTTACACTGGCTGCCTTTATAGCACCCTATGAAAAAGACAGGGAATTTATAAAAAGAACTGTTGGTGAAGATCAGTATATCGAAGTTTTCGTAAATACTAGTTTGGAGGAATGCGAGCGACGTGATGTTAAAGGTTTATACAAAAAAGCCAGAAAAGGTGAAATTGATAACATGACTGGTATTTCCGCCCCCTACGAGGCTCCAAAAAATGCCAATATTGAACTGACACAATTGAACACATTGGAGGAGTCAGTCGAAATCATATATCAGAAAATAAAGGAAAAGCTAAAATTAATTGAAAATGAATAAATATTATTTGAATTATCTAGATGAGCTTGAATCCGAGGCCATATATGTGCTTAGGGAAGTTTGGGCTCAATTTCAAAATCCAGTTATTCTTTTTTCTGGAGGTAAGGATTCAATAGTGGTTACTCATTTAGCCAAGAAAGCATTTTATCCCAGCAAAATTCCATTTGCATTTATGCATGTAGATACTGGACATAACTTTCCGGAAACCATGAAATTTCGAGATGATTTGATAGAATCACTAGAGGCAAGATTAATTGTTGGATCCGTGCAAGAATCCATTGATAATGGTCGTGTTGCTGAGGAAAAGGGGAAAAACGCAACGCGAAATGCCCTGCAGATAACCACTTTGCTCGATACTATCGAGCAAAATAATGTAGACTGCGCCATTGGTGGAGGAAGAAGGGATGAAGAAAAAGCAAGGGCCAAGGAACGCTTCTTTTCCCATCGTGATGATTTTGGGCAATGGGATCCGAAAAACCAGCGTCCAGAATTGTGGAATCTATTCAATGGCAAGTATTTCGAAGGT
Organism: uncultured Maribacter sp.; assembly: GCA_964532755.1. Classification (GTDB taxonomy): domain Bacteria; phylum Bacteroidota; class Bacteroidia; order Flavobacteriales; family Flavobacteriaceae; genus Maribacter_A. The sequence continues at coordinate 13,690 of CAZHJO010000019.1, forward strand.
GAACATTTTAGGGTTTTTCCAATTAGTAATTGGACAGAAATGGATGTATGGAATTATATAAGAAGGGAACAGATTGAAGTCCCCTCTTTATATCTTGCCCATGAACGTGAGGTGGTTTGGCGCAAGGATTCATGGATTCCCAATTCAGAATTTTTGGTTCTTAGTGATAAGGAAAAGATTGAGACAAAAAAGGTCAGGTTTAGAACCCTTGGCGACATTACGATTACAGGTGGTATAGAATCTGACGCCGATACACTGGAAAAAGTTGTACAGGAAGTATCGGCAATGAAGAAAACAGAGCGCGGAAATAGAAGTGATGACAAGCGATCGGAAACAGCTATGGAAGATAGAAAAAAGCAAGGATATTTTTAAAGAAGAACATTGTTATTATGGAAATAAACAGTAATCAATTATTAAGATTTACTACTGCAGGAAGTGTTGATGATGGCAAAAGTACGCTTATTGGTCGGCTTTTGTATGATTCTAAATCAATATTCGAAGATCAAATAGAAGCAATTGAAAATACAAGTAAACAAAAAGGACATGACGGTATAGATTTGGCACTTTTTACCGATGGGCTAAGGGATGAACGCGAACAAGGAATTACAATTGATGTTGCCTACAGGTATTTTACAACACCCAAACGAAAATTTATCATTGCAGATACGCCAGGCCATATTCAATATACTAGAAATATGGTAACGGGGGCTTCCACGGCAAATGCCGCCATAATCCTAATAGATGCCAGACTCGGTGTGATTGAACAGACCAAAAGGCATGCTTTCATTGCTTCTTTGCTTCATATACCACATGTTATTGTATGTGTGAATAAAATGGATTTAATAGATTTCAAAGAAGAAACCTTTAATGGAATCGTAAAAGATTTTGAGGAGTTTTCTTCTAAATTAATGGTTAAGGATATCCGTTTCATACCTATTAGTGCACTGCTTGGTGATAATGTAGTAAATAGATCGGAAAATATGTCATGGTATCAAGGTGCACCACTTTTGCATACTTTGGAAACCATACATATTAGTAGTGATATCAATAAAGTGGATACTCGGATTCCCGTACAAACCGTATTAAGACCACAATCTGAAGGATTTTATGATTATCGTGGTTATGCTGGAAGAATAGCTGGGGGCATAATAAGAACCGGCGACAAAGTAACTATTATGCCGTCTGGTTTTACTTCTACAATCAATTCCATTGACGGACCTTCAGGAAAACTTAATGAAGCATTTGCACCTATGTCTGTTTCTATCACCCTTAATGATGATATTGACATTAGCCGTGGTGACATGATAGTTAGGTCCAATAACATGCCTCTTGCCTCTCAAGATATTAAAGTTATGCTATGTTGGTTGAATAATAATCCGGCAAAACCAGGTGCCAAATATACCATTATGCATACTACCAATGAGCAGAAGGCAATGATCAAGGAAATCATTTATAAGATTGATATAAACACTTTAGGACGAAAAACCGGTGATAAGGATTTAAGGATGAATGACATTTGCAAAGTAAAAATACGAACTACAAAACCATTGATGATTGATTCTTATCGCGAGAATAGAGTAACTGGTAGCATTATCCTAATCGATGAAACAACCAAAGAAACAGTAGCCGCTGGGATGATTGTTTAATATTTCAATCGGTAATCAAACCGTACATGATTATATTCCTGGATAATTATGAACTTAGTTATTCGATCAACGATTTATTATGAAATACATCGTGTTAATAGGGGTAATCTTAGTTTGGAAACCATAATTTTAGTTTATTTGCACAATGAAGAAAATACGGTACATATTTATAGCTATTGTAGGACTTTTTTTCTACTCAATGATTTTATCGACGGGTGTAAGAAACATCTATCTGTCTAGTGATGAGGGTGAAAGGCGACTTGGTTTTATTGCCAAACCATTAAAGTTTTTGGCTGAAACACCACTACTCTTAAAGCAATTTTTAGAACCTGCAGAATTTTTAGTGGAAAACACCAAATCAGAAGACGGTTTTTCATATGTTAAAAAGTCTGGTCCGAATACATATTCCAAATTGTTGGTTTCTTACAAGACTGACAAATTTGAATCCAAGTTTGATCTTTTAGATATTAACACTGGCGATAGAATTAAACATTGGTCTCCGGAAAACAAGTCTATTTTCGAAAAGGCCTATAACGAATTGAATCCTAGAAAACCACCATCCAAGAGTAGCGATTTATATTTTATGCATCCTTTGATGACCAAGGACAGTTCATTGGTATTCACATCCCAATTGTCTAGTTTGCTCGCCAAAATTGATAAAAACAGCAACCTTCTTTGGTTAAAGAACGACAAAACTTACCATCATTCATTGGAAAAAGACAATAAAGGTATTTTATATAGCTGCACACGACCCTTTCAGGCGGCTAAATATGATTTTTTACCTGATACTTACGAAGATTATAAGAATACCCTTTTAGATGATCACATTACCTTGATTAAATCAGATAACGGCGAAGAGATTTTTGACAAATCAATAATTCAGATTCTTCTGGACAATGGTTATGAAGAACTTTTATTAGGGAAAGGACAGGTAACCAGTGATCTTATTCATCTAAACGATATTCAACCTGCACTAAGTGATTCTGAATATTGGCAAAAGGGAGACCTCCTAGTCTCTTGTAGAAATCTAAGTGCAGTTTTTTTATATAGACCAACTACGAACAAAATTCTATGGATAAAGATCGGTCCTTGGTATAATCAACACGATGCAGATTTTTACGGAGAGGACAAAATTGTTGTTTTTGGCAATGATTTAATACGTGAGGAGAGTAAAATGGATCCTAGGATTACCACATCGGATTTGTTTTTTTCAAAAAGTAGGGCCCACAATGAGGTCTATGTGTATAGTTTTGCCAATGATTCCATTTCTACACCTTACACAAAGTTACTTAATGATGAAAACGTACGTACGGTGACTTCAGGTAGATGTGATATATTACCAAATGGTGATTTATATGTTGAAGACACGAACCATGGTAAAATCATTATAGGTGATTCAACCACAAAAAAAATAGAATATGTAAAAAGACTGGATGAAAACTATATTTCCAGTCTATTTTGGAGTCGTATTATTAATTAAAAAATATAATATTATGTTTTTATATCTTGGGCCGGGACTCGGCGGCGGAATTATAGCGGTAATTACCGGAATATTTTTAACCCTTTTTGCCTTTTTGGTAGCTATTTTCTGGCTTCCCTTAAAGCGATTCTTTGGTTTTATAAAAAGTAAAATTAATAAAGGTTAGTTTGGTCTATTTAGTCTTAGTTGCCTTAACGCTTCTATCATGTATTCTTTTCGAATACTCGAAACTTTCAGATACCCTGAAGAAACTAATTGCCTCCTATAAAAAGCAATTTCAGGTGATGTCCGATAAATCGATTACCGATGAAGCAAAACAAAAAATGTTGTTTGACCAAATAGGCAAACAGTTGGCTCTTATTGCAAAACTTGTTTTTGGAATATTCCTGTTCATTGCCCCATTTTTAAGTCTTTTTTTACTTCAAAGGTTTGAAGCGACATTGAACCCTGACATTTTGATTACTTGGTGGGGAATTCTTATTCCTATTATTACAGTTATTCTCTACATCCTTATTAAACGTTCGTATGGCAAGCTACTCCGCAACCGATAAGTTTTTACATAAATTATATCTGTCAAATTATTTTATTTCCAAATCATCCCTTGAAATGGATGAAATCATGTTTGGACAAAAAGCCAAGCAACTAAATGTAAAGGAGCATGTCTTCGTGACGG
>CAZHJO010000020.1:0-17342 GCA_964532755.1 uncultured Maribacter sp.
AAAGAGGAGAGTCTTGTGGCATTTCAAAAAGCAAAGGACTTTGCAAAGCTGCTTTCTGCCGAATTGAAGCTGGTTTATATAAATACGCCAGGAGATGATTTTCTGAGTACAAAAGATGCCTATGAAAGAATTTCCAAATTCTTGGGCAAAGCTGGGGTAGGTATGGAGGTTGAGATTCATAACGATTACAATATTGAAAAGGGAATTCTTAATTACGGCGAGAAAATCAACGCGGATATCATTGGTATTCCTACCCATGGTAGAAAAGGCTTATCCCACTTTTTTATGGGAAGTATAGGTGAAGATATTGCAAATCACTCAAATGTACCAGTAGTAACTTTTAAGATTTAGTTGTCAATTATTTATGTTAAATTGATGTTTAGAGGGGAAGCCAAATATGGCTTCCCTTTTTTTCTTTTATTCGGTCAATCCTGGGAGCATAGGAAATAATTCGCGTATCTCCTCAACTGATGGCTGTGAACCATATTCACAAATCTCAAATATTTCGGCATGTTTGGTCATTGCTGCATTCTTTTCACCGTACCATTTTTTCAAGCATTCAGTAGTTTTTTTATCTAGAGGTTTATAACGCCAGTTAGCAAGCATTTCCAGGCGGTCTTTTTCCACTTTGGGCACATTGTCCATATCGCCTGAAAGCCAAGGAAGCCATTCAAAGAACTGTGATTCATGTGCAGATAAGGCATATATCTTTTGATCGAAAACAGCATCAATGTTTATTGCAATATCAGGTTCAAACGAATTAGGTTTTTGAAATTTGTCTTCACAATATAAAAAAACCGGATTTTTCTTCAGTGCGGGAGTTTCTGGAGCAATATTGGGCACTATGACCATAAATGCCGCATCTTGAACAAGTATCCCCGTATATCTATGGTCTGGGTGATAATCATTTGGTCTTGGAGCGATTACGATATCTGCGTTCCATTTTCGAATTTCGCGAATGATCTTTAATCTATTTGCCAAAGTGGGCATTAATTCGCCATCGTGATTATCAAGGACAACATATTCAACCCCAAATCTTTTTCCGGCCTCTTTTGCTTCGGCAATCCGGACTTTAGCAAGCTCACCACCGCTCATTTTGTAATGACCTGCGTCCCCATTGGTAAGTGAAACAAATTTTACATTATGACCCATTTTCGAAAACAGGATAGCCGTGCCTCCAGCGTCAATATCGCAATCATCAGGATGTGCTCCAATAACCACAATGTTCAGGGGGTTAGCCTGTGAAAAGTTGAAAAAGGGCAAAATCAGAAGGCAAAGGAAAAAGAATGTATGCTTCATATTTCTGGTTACACTAATTTCATGGCATCCGGATTCCAACTTATTGGTTTGTTTTGATAGTAACTTTCATTGGCAAGTAAGGCAGCTCCTGCTGCTCTTAATCCAAAAGTCGGATCCTGGATAACAGTTTTCTTGTTTCGTATACTCTCAAAAAAGTTATAGAAATGATCATAATGGCCTCCTTTATAATCCCTTGAGGCTTCCCAGATAGTTTCTCCTGTGGTAAGGTTAGATGACCTTGATTCTAGATTTCGCGAGGCATAAGCTTGCCTTATTTTTTCTTGGGTAGCCTCGGTATAGGCAATCATGGAATATCCTCCTGGTACCATACCCAATTTAGAACGGACTACTTTCACGGAATTCTGGCCAACTTCCATTTCTCCTTCCGTTCCGATTAGTTTAAAGCCCCCGCCCCCGCCACTACCAGCGATAAAATTTATACGAAATGCAGCGTTGAACGCCGCATGGGTCTCGGTCTTTGGATAATCATACAGCGTTATACTAACATCAGGCACATCACGACCATCTTTCCAATATCTCAGGCCACCGGTTGCCAATGCCCGGTTAGGTCCATGCGAACTTATGACATGGTTCAGGGTAGAAAATGCATGTACGAATAGATCACCCGCAACACCGGTGCCATAGTCTTGATAATTTCTCCACCTAAAAAATCGCTTTAACTCGTAAGGTACTTTTGTTGCGTTTCCTAAAAAGGTATCGAAATCTATGGTTTCAGGGTTTGCATCTGGTGGAATTGGATACTGCCAGGCCCCTTCGGCAGAATAACGATCGTTGTAAAAATCGAGCATCACGATTTCACCAATAGCGCCATCCTCATATAATTGTTTTGCTTTTTCATTTCCGAGAGAGGACATTCCCTGACTTCCCACTTGACAAACCACACCAGTTTGTTTTTGGGCTTTAATTATTTCATGGCCTTCAAGAAAATTTTGTACCATGGGCTTTTCACAATAGACGGCTTTACCGGCTTTCATGGCATCAATCGTGATTTTCTTGTGCCAATGGTCTGGTGTCGCCACTATTACGGCATCAATATCCTTTCGATCCAATAATTCCCGATAATCCCTTGTAACGACAATATTATCGCCCCATAGTTCCTTGGCGCGATCCAATCTACCTGTATAAAGATCGCAAACGGCAACTAATTGTACACCATCAACCTTCAAGGCAGCCGTTGTATCATAAATACCTTGTATCCCCGACCCGATCAACCCAAGGTTTATATGGTCGTTTGGCCCGTATTTTTTATTGAAATAGTCTCTTGACAACCTTAATTTTTGCTGGTAAGAAGAAGCAAATACATAGGGGGCCGAAGTTATTGCGGCAGAACCAAACGTTGCTTTTTTTAGAAATGATCTTCTGGTATTGCCCTTGTCCATAGTATAGTATTATTAGTTGGTAAAAATCCAAGAGAAAGTTACACCTTTTACGTTACGGAGGCAAGGCATTTGCTACGAAGGCAAAAAAGATCTTCCCGATTTTACATCTTCAACCATATCCCCGATTGTGTTTCTTTCAAGATTCTTGATTAGATCGTCCCTAAAGGGACCGGCGAAACTATGAAGTGGGCAAGGCTTTTCATTATCACAATTTTTCAAGCTCAAAAGACAGGAGTTTATCCTGTTATCACCGTCAATAATGCTCACAATATCAATCAATGGGGTCATCCTATTTTTAGCATTTATGTAAAATCCGCCATTGGGACCGCGGGTGGAAGAGACAATGTTGTGCCTGGAAAGCTCTTGTAATAATTTGGCGATATAGGCTTGGGGAACATTAATGGGTTCACTGATGTTCTTTGCCAATATTTTATTTGATTCACTTGAATTCACTGCTAAATAGAGTACAGCCTTAAGTGCATATTTAGAGGAATTAGAAAACATTTAACGCTAAGTTTTTAAAAGAATAAAAGTAAAAAGACAAATTTGTCCGAAATATGACTTATATCATATTTTAATGATATGCCCACTCATATTTTTGCCCTATAATTCAATAAATCTATAATAATGAAAATACTATTTAGAAGTGTAGTTCTTCTTTTCTCAGTACTGCTGGTTAGTTGTGGTGGTAAGGAAGAAAAGAAAAAGGAGAGTTTTAGTGTAAAGCGACAAAAATCAACAACTGAAAAACCAGTTGAAGCGCCAGCTGATAAAGCAACTAAGGCTTCTGAACGTATAGATCTAACCAACAAAGGCGTTGGCCCTATTACTTCCTTAACATTGAATGATGTTGATGACGCAATGGCCGCCAAAGGGAAAGAAGTCTATGATCAAATGTGTTTGGCCTGCCATAGGATTGGTAAAAAATTCATTGGGCCAGCCCCAGATGGGATTTTGGAGCGAAGAACTCCTGAATGGGTCATGAACATGATCCTTAATCCCGATCAGATGGTAAAGGAAGATCCATTGGCAAAAGACTTGTTAATGGAATTCAATGGATCGCCAATGGCGAATCAAGGGCTTACTGAAGAACAGGCAAGAGCTGTTCTGGAATACTTTAGAACATTATAATTAACAAACATATGAAAACAACAACCAAATTTAGAATGCTCATTGGTTCATTTTTCATGCTGATTTTATTTGTCGGTTGCAAAAATGAGGCCAAAACAGAAACTACTACAACTTCTACAGCGCCAACAGAAGAAGTTAAAAAACAAGGTCAGGCCTTTATCGAGGACGATGGTTCTACACCCAATGTATTGCAAATAGCTATTGGTTCTCCGGATCATACAACTCTTGTTGCTGCCGTGCAGGCGGCTGACCTTGAAAATGCTTTGGTAAACGCGGGTCCGTTAATGGTATTTGCACCAACCAATGCAGCTTTTGACGCCCTTCCTGAAGGAACAGTTTCAAACTTGTTAAAGCCAGAGAATAAAGATGCGCTGGCCAATATCTTAAAATATCATGTTACTCCTGGAAATTATTCCAAAGATTTTCTAAAGAAGTTCAAAAAATTAGGACAGGCCAATGATCAAAATGTAATGATTGTGGTTGAAGGCGATGATGTTTTAATAGGAGGTGCTAAAATTTTAGGAAGTGTGAAAGCAGGAAATGGAATTGTCCATGTGGTAGATAAGGTGATGTTGCCCCCTGAAGAATAGAAAACAATAATCAATTAAAACTAAAAGTAGAACAATGAAAAATTTAAGCTATTTAATTTGCATCCTCTTTGGGTTAGGAATTACCATAAGCAGTTGCGATAATAAATCCCAAAAATCCAATGGAGCTTTGTCATCGAGCGCTGCTGAAAAAGTTTATGTTGCGCCTGGTGAACAAGACGACTATTACGCTTTCCTATCCGGAGGGTATAGCGGTAACCTTACGGTATACGGACTTCCATCAGGGCGTATGTTCAAGGAGATCCCAGTATTCTCGCAATTCCCAACTTCGGGATATGGCTATTCTGAAGAAACCAAACCCATGTTGAACACTTCCTTTGGATTTGTTCCTTGGGATGATTTGCATCATCCTGATATTTCACAAACCAATGGTGAATTGGATGGTAGATGGATTTTTGTGAACGGTAATAACACCCCACGTATAGCCAGGGTAAGTTTAAGTACTTTTGAGACCGAAGAGATCATTGAGGTTCCTAACAGTGCAGGTAACCACAGTTCGTCATTTATTACAGAAAACACGGAGTATGTAGTAGCCGGAACTCGTTTTTCAGTACCTGTACCACAACGGGATATGTCTATTAGTGAATACAAAGGGAACTTTAAAGGTGCTTTGTCGTTTATAAGTGTAGCACCGGACACTGGTCGATTAAATCTTGAATTCCAGGTATTGATGCCAGGTTTCAATTATGACCTTTCGCATCCGGGTCGTGGAAAATCGCACGGATGGTTCTTCTTTTCAACGTATAATACGGAAGAGGCCAATTCATTATTAGAAGTTATGGCTTCCCAGAATGACAAGGATTTTATTGCTGCCGTAAACTGGCAGAAAATAGAGGAGTATGTTAAAAATGGTGGCGGAACTAAAATGCCTGCCAACTATGCTCACAATGTGTATGATGAGCATACCCATACCGGAACTTCTACCATGATGAAAGAAGTTGTTACAGTAGATCCTACCAAAGTACCCGGAGCTTTGTACTTCCTGCCCACTCCTAAATCACCACATGGCTGTGATGTAGATCCCACTGGGCAATATATTATTGGAAGCGGAAAACTGTCTGCAGACATTACGGTACACTCATTTGACAAGATGTTGGCAGCAATTGAAGGGGAGAAGTTTGATGGTGAAGCTTATGGTATTCCTATACTCAAATTTGAGGAGGTCTTGGCTGGTACCGTTAAAAGTGGAGGATTAGGCCCACTACATACCGAATTCGATGGTAAAGGGAATGCATATACTACCTTCTTTATTTCTTCCGAAGTTGTGAAATGGCAAGTAGGAAGCTGGGAAGTTGTCGATAGAAAACCGACGTATTACTCTGTTGGGCATTTGATGATTCCAGGTGGTAATTCCAGAAAGCCCTTTGGTAAATATGTGGTAGCAATGAACAAAATAACAAAAGATAGGTATTTGCCTACAGGTCCTGAAATGGAACACTCAGCACAGATTTACGATATTTCAGGGGAAAAGATGGAATTGATTTATGATTTCCCAACCCATGGTGAACCTCATTATGCTGCAGGATGTCCGGCCGATTTATTGACAGCCAATTCTAAAAAAATCTATCGATTGGATGAGAACAAGCATGAATATGCCACCCTTACTGCGGATGATGCGCGTGTAGAACGTAAGGGGAACGAAGTACATATTTATATGTCTACTATAAGAAGTCATTTTACACCTGACAATATCGAAGGTGTCAAAGTAGGCGATAAGGTATATTTCCATATCACAAACCATGAGCAAGATTTTGACGTACCGCATGGTTTCTCAATGATTGGTCAGGGAACTTCCGAAATTTTAGTAATGCCGGGACAAACCAAGACTTCGTTATGGGAACCCAAAAAAGTTGGGGTCTGGCCATTCTATTGTACAGATTTTTGTTCCGCCTTACACCAAGAAATGCAGGGTTATGTTAGGGTGTCTCCTGCGAATTCAAATATTGACCTTTCATGGTCCTTAGGTGAATAATTTACATCTGTATAGTTTATTTTATTTCAATTACAAAAGCGGGCAGTGTCTATGACCTGCCCGCTTTTTTCAAGAATCCCAGCAACCTTTCAAAGCCAAACATAATTCGTAAACCATCAAAAAGTAAGAGTGATGAAAAAAGCAAGTATTTTAATGATTATTGGCCCATTATTCCTGTTAGGTTTGTATATCTTCCCCTTATGGAATATCATGTTAGGAGCACCTCAATATCCGGAACCACTGGGTATGAACATCCATATCGATGGTATCCAGGGAGCCAGTGAATTCGACATACAGAATATCGATGGGCTTAACCACTATATCGGGATGCGTACATTACCAAAACCGGAAGATATGTGGGAGTTTAGCACTTTTCCGTTGGTCATAGGTGGAATGGTAGCCTTGGGAGTAATCATTGGTCTTTTGGGATTTTTTGGAAAAGTTAGTTTCAAATGGTTTTTGGGATGGTTTGTTCTCATGAGTGTTTTGGGTGTCTTGGGAATGTACGACTTTAATGCTTGGATGGTAGATTATGGTACCAACCTAGATCCGAATGCCATAATGAAACTCACCAACCCCGATGGAACACCTATGAGCTATAAGCCACCGCTTTTTGGTCACGCAAAAATGCTTAATTTTGATGTGACTTCCTTGCCTCATACAGGGGCCTATATGATGTTCGTAGGCATGATGTTGACCGTGGTTGCATTTTTTATTGGTAAAAAAGCTTGGAAATCGAAGAATAACACGGACTCAGTTGTGCCTTTAAAAGTGAGAGCAAATGATAAGTAGATTTATTTTTGTGGCAATAATACTATTGGTCCCGGTTTCCTGTGAGGTTAGTCCAAAACCAATAGATTATGGTTCCGATGGTTGTCATTTTTGTTCGATGACCATTGTAGATAAACAGCATGCCGCCGAAATTGTGACCAAGAAAGGAAAGGTATTCAAGTTTGATGCGGTGGAATGTATGGTCAATCATTTGAAGGATATAGATAAGACCTCCGTTGGGCTATTCTTGGTAAATGACTATCAAGCTCCCGGCGAATTGATTGATGCCAGTAAAGCTACTTTCTTAATTAGTAAGGATATTCCAAGTCCTATGGGCGAGTACTTGTCAGCTTTTCATTCAAGAACAGAAGCTGAGAAAATAGAAGCCGAAAATAATGGGAAATTGTACTCTTGGGACGAATTGTTAACGAAATTCAAGGTACAATAATATAAGTCATTTTAATGGTTAATGGTTTACGGTCATAGTATGTCCGGTGAATACTGTTAACCATTATTTTTTAATTAATAATTAGACAATATGTACGAAGTAAGTAATCAAATCGCAGAACAGAAATTCGATGAAGTACAAGTTGAAAAATTGGTGGAAACCAATGTTTTCGAGATTCTTAATATCAGTTTGGAAAAAGGGGCGACCTTTCCTGAACACACCTCACCTACCGATGCACAGTTGGTAGTAATGGAAGGCGATATTGTTTTTAACATAAATGGGGATTCATACCCATTGAAAGCAAAACAAAGTTTTAATTTCCCGAAAGAAACTGTACATTTCGTTGTTGCAAATGAAAATTCAAAATTTTTGATAATTAGATAATGAGTGGATTTCAGCTGTCATTAACGGTTCTTTTATTGGTATTTGGAACTTCGCTCTCGGCAAAGACTATTGAAGTTTGTTCATCCTGTGAAGTAAAGAGTATTAAGCAAGGAGTTGCTTTGGCAGCTGATTTTGATACCCTACTTATAAAAAAAGGAAACTACAAAGAATTCAATATCATTGTTGACAAACCTTTAACCCTGAAGGGTGAAAATTATCCTGTAGTTGACGGTGAAGACCGAGGTGAAATCATTCGCATTGTCTCCGATAATGTGACTGTTGATGGATTATATTTAGTCAACGTCGGTACCAGTTACACAACGGATTATGCCGCTATTCGCGTAGTCAAAAGTGAAAACTTCCTAATTCAAAACCTAGTTTTGGAAAGGCTTTTTTTCGGTATATATCTTGAAAGATCTAACCATGGGAAGGTATATCACAATAAAATTATTGGCGATGCCATAGATGAGTATAATTCGGGTAATGGGATTCAATTATGGTACTCCCATAATATCGAGGTAAACCGGAATATCGTTCAGGGAGTACGCGATGGTATTTATTTGGAGTTCTCAGATAACGTTACAATCAATGATAATAAGAGTATCAATAATCTAAGATATGGGCTGCATTTTATGTTTTCGAATGATGATGTGTATACCAATAATACCTTTGAGTATAATGGTGCAGGAGTTGCGGTCATGTTTTCAAAGCGCATAAAAATGGTTGGGAATACTTTTAGAAAGAATTGGGGAACGGCGGCCTATGGTATGCTGCTAAAGGAGATAAACGATGCGGAGATCATTGGAAATTCCTTTGAAGAAAACACCATTGGCATCAATATAGAAGGTTCTAACCGTATCGAATATAGAAATAACAATTTCGTAAATAATGGTTGGGCTGTAAAAGTTTTAGGGGCTTGCTATACCAATTCGTTCATTAATAACAATTTCCTTTATAACTCTTTTGATGTTTCGTATAATAGCAAGCTGAACGATAATGTTTTCGAAAAGAATTATTGGAGCGACTATACAGGGTACGATTTGGATAAAGACGGAATTGGGGATGTGCCTTATCGTCCCGTAAAATTGTTTTCATACATTGTGAACCGCACACCGGAAACCATTGTCTTGTTACGTAGTTTGTTTATGAATATAATTGATTTTTCGGAAAAAGTATCTCCTGTTTTTACGCCAGATAATTTATTGGATGCCATGCCTTTAATGAAAAAATCAGAATGATACAGATAGGTAATCTCCATAAAAAATTTGGTAAAAACCAGGTACTGTCCAATTTGGATCTGGATATTCAGGGAGGTGGAATCTTTGCCGTACTGGGTCCCAACGGTTCAGGTAAAACCACTTTGATAAAAAGCATTTTGGGAATGGTAGTTCCTAATAAAGGAAGTATTTCGGTATTGGGTAAAATAATCAAGAAAAACTGGAAGTACCGTCAAGAAATAGATTACCTGCCCCAAATTGCCAATTTCCCGGGCAACCTAAGAGTAAAGGAATTAATTCGGATGATCAAAGATCTTCGTCAAAAAGAAAGTAAGGAGAAGGAATTGATAAAACTTTTTGGTCTCGAGCAATATTTGGATAAAAAGTTGGGAACGCTTTCTGGGGGGACAAAGCAAAAGGTGAATATCGTCTTGACCTTTATGTTCGATAGTCCCTTGATTATCCTCGATGAACCTACCACAGGTTTGGATCCTGCATCGCTTATTAAGCTAAAGGAGATGATTCTTCAGGAAAAGAACAGGGGTAAGACCATTTTGATTACCACCCATATCATGCAATTTGTTGAGGAAATGGCAGATGAAATTGTCTATCTCTTAGAAGGTGACATTTATTTCAAAGGCAGTGTTAGACAGTTGATGACCAAGACGAAACAAAACGATTTTCAACATGCCATAGCGGCCATATCAACACAGACAGCAGATGCTTAAGATTCTAAAATACAGTTTTTACGATTTAATGCGCAGTCGATGGAGCTATGTGTATTTTCTTTTCTATTTGGCTTTGGGCTTTGTGTTGTTGTTTCTCAACAATGACCTTTCAAAAGCAGTAATTACCTTGATGAACGTGATCATAGTACTTGTACCTCTTATAGGCACCATTTTCGGAGTCATGTATTTTTATAATTCAAAGGAATTTACAGAGCTTCTACTTGCCCAACCCTTAAAAAGAAGTTCAATATTTTTGGGGCAATATCTGGGCGTGGCCGGTTCACTGACCATGAGCCTAATATTGGGTCTGGGAATTCCTTTTATACTTTATGGATTGTTTCGAAGTGATGCTATTTGGGACTTTTCCCTACTATTGATTACGGGTGCTTTTTTGACATTGATCTTTACGGCCTTGGCATTTAATATTGCCTTATCCAACGAAAATAAAATAAAGGGTTTTGGCTATGCCGTATTATTATGGCTGTTTCTGGCCGTCATTTATGATGGGATGTTTTTATTATCGTTGATAATTTTTGAAGAGTATCCCTTAGATAATTTTTCGTTGATGGCGACCACATTGAACCCAATTGATCTTTCAAGAACATTGATTTTGCTAAAATTGGATATATCGGCATTATTGGGTTATACTGGAGCAGTGTTCAAATCCTTTTTTGGCACTAATTTTGGATTGATCGTTTCTCTTGGGATGCTTCTGCTGTGGACGATACTTCCCATATGGCGCTTGACCTATAAATCGAAAAGAAAGGATTTTTAGCTTAAGTCACTCCTAAAAGTTTCAACAATGGATTTATGAATTTAAAGAAACATATAAACATAGCTCTGGGCTATTTTATAACAGCTGCTGTTCTTGGGGTTTTGTTACGGTCTTTTCATTCTATTGAAATTCCGCTTAATTATAAGTTCATTGTTCATACCCATTCCCATATCGCGCTTCTTGGATGGGTTTATTTGGGCTTGACCTCGCTCTTATATAAGTTGTTTCTTGAAAGGCCGGAGCTTGATTTGAAATATCGTCGCATTTTCTGGTTTACGCAAATAACACTAGTAGGAATGTTAGTATCATTTCCTTTTCAAGGATATGCCGTTTTATCAATCATTTTCTCGACCCTCTTTTTATTTGCTTCGTATTGGTTTGCAGGGTTTTTCTTGAAATATGTTCCCGCTTCAAACAGGAAAACCAATTCTTACCAATGTGCTAAGTACGCATTAGGGTATATGGTGCTATCTAGTTTGGGACCATGGGCTTTAGGTGCGATTATGAATACCTTGGGAGCTGCGTCTTTATGGTACAGAATGTCTATTTATTTCTACCTGCATTTTCAATATAATGGGTGGATGATCCTCGGCCTTATAGGCGTATTTATTTATGCCATGGAGCGTAAAGAAATTGAGATTCCCAAAGTAACTTTCAATCGTTTTTTTTGGTTGTTCAATTTAGGAATCGTACTCTCATTTTCACTCTCAACATTATGGACAAAACCCCATATCTTTTTTTATATTATGGGAATCTTAGGGGCAGTACTTCAAATAATGGCCTTTGTGATTCTATTCCTTATAGGGATACGACATAAAGAAAAGTTATTTCAAATTCTTACTCCCCTTCAAAAGAGCTTGTTAGCTACAGTTGCGGTGTTCATTGGCATAAAAATACTCCTACAGTTCTTAACTGCTTTCCCTTATTTTGCATACTTGGCTGCTTCAATAACCGAATTCGCCATTGGATATTTACACTGGACTTTTTTAGGGGTGGTAACCATAGGGCTTTTTTTGTTTTTAAGCTATTTTAAGCTTCTGTTATTGTCCAAAAAGGCATATTATTTATATCTATTGGGATTTTTATCGACCGAAATTTTGATTTTTACCAAAGGGGTATTGGCTTGGCAGGGCGAATCGCTTTTCAAGGGATATTTTGGGGTTCTCGCAATTTCAAGTTTCCTTCTTTCTCTTGCCCTAGTGTTTTTATTGGGTGCGAATTTATGGCGAAAACCAGACTAGTTGAACATTACTTCTGTCTGTTTTCATACATCTTCATATATAGCATGGTAGACATTTTTTGAGCACGGTTCTTTGCGATCCATGTCGTTTCTCCTTCGAACAGCTCATCTATTGTTTCAAACCAAAGGTTTAGCCATAGACCAAAATGTTCTGGATTTATTTTGTGCTTCATTTTATCATCAACTTCTTGATGAACAGTTACGGGGTTTCCAAAGTACTTTCGTTTTAAGAACAATTGGGTTTCCCAAAAATCGGTCAGCAATTTCAAGTGACTTTCCCAATCCTTGATTATACCATTAAAAATAGGGCCCAAAACCTGGTCAGCCCGTATCTTGGTATAGAAACTCTCTACCAACAAAGTAATATCAGCCCTATTTTTAATGTCTCCTTTAGTCATTTGTCTTATCTGTCAAAACGCTCATAAGCTGCTTTGGTCAATGCTTCCCTGTGATCAGGATGTGCTATTGAAATCAATGCTTTTGCACGTTGATGTAGATTTTTACCAAACAAGCTCACAACACCGTATTCAGTAGCTATATAATTAACATGGGCCCTTGTGGTGGTAACACCTGCCCCTTCCCTTAAATGGGGGGTTATTTTAGAGATCCCCTTACCCGTTTGAGAAGATAGGGCAAAGATGGGTTTACCTCCTTCAGAAAGCCTGGCGCCTCTAATAAAGTCCATTTGGCCACCGACTCCCGAAAAGTGTTTGTAACCTATACTATCTGCACATATTTGCCCAGTGAGGTCTATTTCAATCGCGCTGTTGATGGCGGTTACCTTGGGATTTCTTCTGATTACTGCCGTGTCATTGATATAGGCAGCTTCTTTGAACTGTACCAAAGGATTGTCATCTATAAAATCATAGAGTTTTTGTGAACCTGCCGCAAAGGCGGTAACAATTTTTCTTACGTTCATGACTTTGTCCTCACCCGTAATAACCCCTTTTTCAACTAAAGGTAAGATACCGTCAGAGAACATCTCGGTATGCACGCCCAATCTTTTGTGATTTTGTAGATTGTTCAATACCGCATTCGGAATATTCCCGATGCCCAATTGCAGAGTTGCTCCATCTTCTATTAGTCCCGCAACATGTTTACCGATTTTTTTATCTATTTCAGACAGTTCGGTCGGGTTGTAGGTATGTATCGGGTCATTTACATCAATGGCAAAGTCTATGTTACGGACATGGATTATACCATCACCATGGGTTCTTGGTACATGCGGATTTACTTGGGCAATTACTTTTTTTGCTGTTTGGATGGCAGGGAGTGTAACGTCAACGGAAACCCCTAAGGAGCAATATCCGTGACGGTCCGGGGGAGAAACTTGGACAATGGCAACATCCAAGGGCAATATATTTCTTCTGAACAGAAGCCCTATCTCACTAAGAAAAATAGGAATATAATCACCCTTGTTCGTATTAACGGCCTTTCTCACATTTCCACCAACGAAACAACTGTTGATATTAAAAGCTTGATTGTAAGGGGGAATGGCATATTTAACTTCCCCATCGGTATGAATTGATATGACTTCAACATTTTCGAGTTCCTTGTATCTGTTTTCGCACAGCGCATTTACTAATGTATTGGGGGTCATTGCGGCTCCTTGCATAAAAATGCGATCACCAGATTTTACAATTGATATTGCCTCTTCAATTGAAACTTTTTTGAATGAATTGTCCATAGTATTTTATTATAATTTAAAAATCCTTTTCAGTTATTATTTAAGCTTTTTTATCGACCTGACCTAATTTAAATTTATTACATGGCCCACTAGGAATACCATTCAAGTATTCCTTGCAAGTAAATAAAAAATAGCAATTACAAAATTTCAAGGATGGCACTCCATAGTACTTGATACCATCTCTGTTACGGGTTTTGGAGAAATGTAAGGTATACCCAAGCCCATCCCGCGTAGAATGAAAAGTACGCCTATTACCACTACAAAAACTGGAATTAATTGTTGTATTCTTCTTTTCGCTGAACTCTTTAATAGACTGCTCATATATATTGCTGTTGTCATAAGGGGAATAGTCCCAAGTCCGAATAGTACCATATACAAGCTGCCCTCTAAAGCACTACCCATTGCGATAGCCCCGAATAGGGCCATATAGACCAAGCCACAAGGTAGGAAACCGTTTAAGAAACCGATGGTCAGAAATGTATCGGGGGATTTCTTCTTCAACTCCCGACCTAATCGGCTTTTTAATTTTGAGATAATTCTGAATACTGGTTTTGAAAGGTTGTATCTACCTATGGTTTTATAGGGTATTAGCACTACAATAATCATTAATATCCCTATGATGATCGAAAGCTTCTGCTGCATACCAAAGACATAAAGACCTTTGCCCAACAGACCAAAAACCAAACCGAGGAGGCCATAGGCAAGTAACCTTCCAATATGATAAACCAATGCCTGGAAGAATTTTTTGAAATTGTTATGGCGATCAACTGGTAGCATAAAGGCAATGGGACCGCACATTCCAACGCAGTGGAGGCTTCCCATTAGACCAAGGACTATAGCTGATATTAACATGGGTTAATAGGTTATGCTTTTTTTAAACAAATAAGGTTTGTCCTGGTACTCCCAGGCTATTTTAATGTCCCAGCGACCATCCAACAAACGTTTGTCAGGTATGAGCAAATGTGTATTGGATAAACTTATGGGTAAGTCAAAATCCAAGTGTTTATTGGATGGTCTGTATAGGGACACCGTACCTTTGATTTTTTCTAGATCAATATTCCCGGGAAACTCAACTAGCAATCCTTCTGGGGTTTTCCTGATTTTCAATTTTGAGGATAAGTTATTTGCATTGGTTTCCGCATCTATTTCTTTCTGATATCCTAATTCTGCCTTGTAATATTCTTCGGTGACCAGATCATGATTGGCCCGATCATCCATGCTCATTTTTACCACAAAGAATAGTATAAAACCTATAAAGCCGATAAATGCCAATACAATGCCTGTTCCCCAATTTATTTTCATACTATTATATCTAATTATAACTTCTAGGTGCCAAGAATCTAGCTGTTGTTGTTTCGATTAAATCATCACCGCTATAGACCCCGATTTTCAATTTGTCCTTATCGCCGTTCAGTGCTGAATTATTTATTTCTACAAATAAAGTACCTTCTGCCAAATCTTGTGCCGGGACAATAAAATTTTCATGTGTGACCAACTCAATTGTTCCGTTATGGGATAAAAGCTTAAAGCTTACATCAGAAATTTCCTTTGTGGTTTTATTGATCAATTTATAGGTGTAAACATTGCTGATCATATTCCCTTCTTTATGCTCATACAGTTGACCTGGAAGTCTTAGAATATTGGCTTCCAAATCATTTCGTAAGAAGAGCATGCCAATAAGAACTCCAATTAAAATCAATAATACGGAGGAGTAACCCTTGAGCCTAGGCGTAAACTTGAATTTCTCCTTCTTGGTAATCTCATCCTCACTGGCGTATCGAATCAATCCCTTCGGAAGATTCACTTTCTCCATTATGGTATCGCACTCATCAATACAGGCCGTACAGTTTATACACTCCAATTGGGTGCCGTTACGTATGTCTATATTCGTGGGACATACATGTACGCACTGCTTACAATCAATACAATCCCCATGGCCAAGCGCTGCTCTGTCCTCTCCTTTTCGGAATTTTTTTCTACCATTATCACTTTCACCACGCTTATGGTCATAGGCCACGATAATTGATTTATTGTCCAACAACACCCCTTGCATTCTCCCATAAGGGCAAGCGATTATACAAACTTGCTCCCTGAACCAAGCGAAGACAAAATAGAACACGGCAGTAAAAACCAAGAGTGCCACCAATGTACTGACATGTGCCCACGGGCCATCTGTGATATATTGAATCAATCGGTCACTGCCGATTAAATAGGCTAGGAACACATTGGCTATTATAAATGAAATCACAAAGAATACAAACCATTTAATGACCCTTTTCCTTATTTTTTCAGCATTCCATTTTTGTTTGTCCAAACGTCTTTGTGCCCCACGGTCCCCATCAATCCAGAATTCAATTCGACGGAAAACCATTTCCATAAAAATGGTCTGCGGGCAAATCCATCCACAGAAAATACGCCCAAAAGCAACTGTGAATAGGGCAATGAAAATTACACCTATGATCATTGAGATCACGAACAGGTGAAAATCCTGGGGCCAAAATGGAAATCCGAATATATTGAAACGACGTTCCAATACATTGAACATTAAAAATTGGTTGCCGTTGATTTTTATAAATGGGGACAGAATTAGGAATGCCAATAAAAAGTAGCTAACCAGTTTCCTGTATTTATAAAATTTGCCACTGGGTTTTTTTGGGAAAACCCAGGCACGTTTACCTTCTTTGCTAATCGTACCTATTGAATCCCTAAAATTATCACTGTCTTGTGCCATTCACTAATCTTCTTAAATAGAAAGATTACTATTCATTGATTGCAACCGTAACAGAATCAGTTGCTTGTTCCACTGGCGCTTCTTCCTTTACTGGTGCGTTCTCATCAACCCATATATCACCTTCCGGCGCTTTAGGGTTGGCTGGGGTTGTTCCTTGGAATGTTAATAGATAACTTGATACTTGTGCAATTTCAACTGGTTTTAGCGTTTGCTTCCAGGCAACCATACCTTTACCATCTCGACCACCTTCCGCAACAGTGTTGAAAACGTTCTTGATACCACCACCTAAAATCCAGTTTTCATCAGTTAAGTTTGGGCCAATACCACCACCACCATCGGCCATATGGCATACAACGCAGGTACTTTCATAAATTGCCTTACCAGCACTTAAATCAGCAGCGTCCGTCAATAACTCCACCGTATTGACATCAACGAGATCTTTAGCCGTTTTTTTATATTCCTCTATGGCAAGGGCGGCGGCCGCAACTTCTTGTTCATATTCCAGATCTTGATCATAATCTCCATAGATATGGAAACGAACTAAATAAACAACACCAAAAATAATCGTGGCATAGAACATCCAGACCCACCAAGGTGGCAGCTCATTGTCGAGCTCCTTGATACCGTCATAGTTATGGTCTAAAATAATTTCGCCTTCTTTTTCAATAGGTTTGTTCCCGGTAAGTTTGTTCCAAACTTTCTTGCCCCAGGCCCATTCGTATTGTGATGATTTTGCTTCTAGATAGCGTTCTTTGGCTTCTGCTGACAACGTTTGGAACATAACGTTCTCAATTGATTTCAGAATCAATTCTATCGCGATCAATATCAACAATACCATCAACATAAAGAATTGTGTTATCGGGTATTCTAAGATGGCTGGTTTTTCACCAGAGTCAATAAAGTACTCCATCAATCCGAAAATGATGAAGAAGATTACGGGGATTCTAATCC
>CAZHJO010000021.1:0-17039 GCA_964532755.1 uncultured Maribacter sp.
GTTATGAGGATTCAAGGATTGTAAATTGGGGTAGCAATAACTACCAAACCTATATTAAACTGATTCCATCGGCCAATATTGAGGATATTCAACAGCCCTTAAGAAATTTTTTGGGCAAATATGTAATTCCCGGGGTACAGCAATTTATGCCGGGGATTACAGAAGAACAATTCAAGGCAGCAGGCAATTATTTGATTTATAGCACGATGCCCATGACTGACATACATTTGAAGTCTGACAGGGTCGCAGAGATAAGCTCCAATAATAACATTCAGAGTATATACATCCTTTCGTTTATAGCAATATTTCTTTTAGTCTTGGCATGTGTAAACTTCATGAATCTGTCTACGGCACACTCCCTTAAAAGGGCTAAGGAAGTTGGTATTCGCAAAACTCTGGGATCTAATAAGGCAGAGCTTATACGTCAGTTTTTGGTTGAATCTGGCTTAGTCTCATTTGCCTCACTTTTGTTGGCCATAGTATTGGCTATAATTCTTCTTCCGCTGTTCAATGATTTGGCAGATAAGGACATGTCCATGCCCTATGCAAACCCATTTTTTTGGTTGATTTTGTTATTTTCTGGCGGAATATTAGGTCTTTTGTCCGGAAGTTACCCAGCGTTCTTTATGTCCAAATTCATTCCTGTAAAAGTGCTTAAGGGATCTAATGGGCAAAGTCTAGGTGGAGGAAAAATAAGAAATGCACTGGTAATTTTTCAATTTGCGATTTCAGTGTTTCTAATTATTGGGACTTTGGTAGTTTATCAACAATTGAGCTATATTCAAAATAAGGACCTTGGTTTTTCCAAAGACCAAGTCTTGATAGTCAACGATGTATTTTCAATGGGAGATCAGGTTGCTTCATTCAAGGAAGAAGTAAAAAAATTGGGTTATGTGAAAGATGCTACTTTGAGTAGTTACTTCCCAACACCTTCAAGCAGATCCGATAGTACTTTTGCACCGGAAGAAGGAGCTACGAATCAGGAAAATGCGTTGAGTATGCAAAGATGGGGCGTGGATTATGATTATGTGTCAACGATGGGCTTTGAGATAATAGCAGGAAGGGATTTTAATCGCGACTTCAAGAATGATTCCACAAGCATAATCGTAAATGAGTCAGCCCTAGGTGTAATCGGTGTTTCGCCGGAGAAAGCATTGGGTAAGCGCTATACCCCTGATATGGGTGAGGAAAATCCTGAGTATTTTACAATTATTGGAGTTGTAAAGGATTTTCATTTTTCCCCGTTTAGGGCAGAGATAGAGTCTTTGAGTCTTCATTTGAGTGACAGGGCATATGCGATTGCGATTAAATTAGAGGCTGGTGATTTTTCTAATGCCATAACCGGTGTTGAGAATATTTGGAACCAGCTTGCTCCAGGCCAACCTTTCGATTACTATTTTATGGAGGATTCTTTCAACGACACTTATCAATCCGAGGAACGTTTGGGACGAATATTCTTTATTTTCACAACACTTTCCATCTTAATTGCATGTCTTGGTCTGTTTGGACTGGCCGCCTTTAACGCGGAAAAACGTACCAAAGAAATTGGGGTCAGAAAAGTGTTGGGAGCCACTGTGGGCCAAATAACTTACAAACTTTCAGTTGATTTTTTAAAGTTGGTCGGGGTAGCTATACTTATTTCTTTGCCCATTGGGTGGTATGCCATGAACAAATGGTTGGAAGATTTCTCCTATCGGATTGAAATAGGTTGGTGGGTGTTGGCATTGGCCGCTTTTTTGGCTGTACTCATTTCCATAATAACCGTAAGTTATCAAAGTATCAAAGCTGCTATTGTGAACCCTGTCAAGAGTTTGAGAATGGAGTAAATAATAATAAAAACGAAAGCCATGTTTAAAAACTATCTAAAAATCGCTTGGCGGAACCTGGTCAAAAGAAAAATATTCACGACCATAAACATTTTGGGCTTGGCAATAGGTATTACTTGTTCCAGTCTAATATTGCTTTGGGTGGAGGACGAAATGAATTTTGATAGTTTTTTTCCTAAGCAAGATTTGATATACATTGTGCCAACAAATCATAATTTTGAAGGTGAAATATATACTTTCTACGATACCCCAGGTCCATTAGCCAAAGATCTAAAAGATGAGATTCCTGAAATTACAAAGGCAGCAACTACATGGAGTGGTGAGATTATGCTTACCGATGGTGATAAGGGAATCAATAGGAGGGGTAGATACGCCGATCCAGACTTTTTGGATATTTTCAGTCTCCACTTTGTAGAGGGAAATGCTCAAAATGCATTAGATAGACCTGATGCCATTGTTTTGACGCAGAAAACAACTGTAGCCCTTTTCGGAGAAAAGGTCAATGCACTGAACAAAGTTGTACAACTCAACGGCAAACATAAATTTACGGTTACTGGGGTTGTCGAGGATTTGCCTCCAAATGTAACATTTGGGTTTGAATGGTTGTTGCCGTTTAAAAGCTTTAGATTAGGTGAGGAGGATACATCATGGTCCAAAGAATATGGAAGCAATTTCGCCTATACTTTCATTGAACTTGCCCCGAATACCGATTTTGATCAAGTAAATGCAAAGGTGCAGGCAATGATTCCTTCAAAAATGAGCGATGAAGAGAATACAGCTCAAACATACGCCTTTTTACATTCCATTAAGGACTGGCATTTACGTTCCGATTTTAAAGGAGGAAAGAAAGTAGGAGGACAAATCACTTTCGTACGATTGATGACCCTTATAGCCTTTATTATTCTATTGATCGCTTGTATCAACTTCATGAACCTGTCAACAGCGCAAAGCGAAAAAAGAGGCAAGGAAGTCGGGGTTCGTAAAGTATTGGGTTCCAATAGAAAAAGGTTGATATCCCAATTTATGGTAGAATCCCTGATTATAGCCAGTTTGGCATCACTATTAAGTATTATCGCATTAATGCTAGCATTGCCCTTTTTTAACACACTTGTAGAAAAACAACTAGAACTTGGGCTTTTTGATCCCGTTCACCTCCTTTCACTTTTGGGCATTACTTTAGTATGTGGCCTTCTTGCAGGATGGTACCCTGCCATATATCTCTCATCCTATAGACCGGTCCAGATACTCAAAGGTCTAAATAGAAAACAAGGTGCTACAGCTTTTATACGAAAAAGCCTTGTGATAACCCAATTTACGGTATCCATAGTTTTCATAATAAGTACCATCATAATATATCAACAAGTAGAACATACCAAAGGTAGAGAGCTAGGCTATGATAAGGAGAATTTGATCAGCATGAAGGTAAGCGGGGATATGATCAAGAACTTTATCCCGATAAGACAAGATATGATCGCTTCGGGCAAGGTAGAAAATGCTGCGCTTATCAATACAACCATACTTTCAAGTGGTGATAATGGCTCAGGGCTCACATGGCAAGGGGGAACGGATACTGAAGATGTACTCATCCGATTTAGGTATATCAGTCCCAGTTTCTTGGAGACCGCAGGGATGAAAATCGTTGAAGGCCATGGTTTTAGTGAAAATATGAAAGCAGATAGTACGAATACCATCATTACCCAATCATTTGCCAAGTTAATGGGTGAAGGTAGCGCCTTGGGTAAAACAATAAATAAATGGAACACTACGTACAATGTAATAGGGATTGTAAGCGATTACAGATATGGAAATATGTACAATAATGACAATAGTGCCCCTGTCATGTTTATTAACAATTATGATTGGGCAGGACAGATGTACGTTAAAACAAAACCCAGTGTGTCAATGTCAGAAACCCTTGCAGGTATAGAGGATGTGATGAAAAAACACAATCCTGCATTTCCTTTTGAGTACCGATTTGAAAATGAAATGTTCAATGCCCGATTTAAGAGCGAGGAACTAATTGGTGATTTGGCCAAAATCTTCTCCTTGCTTGCCATTGTTATTTCATGTTTAGGGTTATTTGGACTATCGGCCTTTACGGCAGAACAGCGTAAAAAGGAAATTGGGGTACGCAAAGTGCTGGGTGCAAATGTTTTGGGTATTGCCCAAATGCTTTCAAGAGATTTTTTAAGACTGGTACTGGGGGCTCTTTTGATAGCCTTTCCCCTGGCATTTTGGATTATGCGGGACTGGCTTCAAGATTATGCTTACAGAATTAATATCGGTTGGTCGGTTTTTGCCATTGCAGGAATTCTTGCCATTTTCATTGCATTGATCACAGTAAGTTTTCAGGCGATAAAAGCGGCAATGGCCAATCCTGTAAAAAGTTTGAGAACGGAATAAAATAAAACGATGTTACTAAATTATCTAAAAGTTGCATTTCGGAACATCTGGAAGAACAAGGTATTTTCCTTGATAAACATAGTGGGTCTATCCATTGGCCTATGTACCGCTTTTGTCATAGGCGCTATCATTTATCATGATTTGACTTTTGATACGTTTCATCCTGATGGGAATCGCATATACCGGGTGACGAGTCATTTTACTAACCCTGAAGGTGAGGCGTTCAACCGGGGAGTGGCTGTGCCGGTCGCTAACGCATTAAGGGATAATGTATCCGGAGTTGAGACGGTCGTTAAATTTTTCAATACCTACATCCAAAAAATAAGGACGGAAGTTTCGGAAAACGTATATCGAAATACGGATGACATCATTTATACCGATAAGAGTTACTTTGAACTGTTCAAATACAAGTGGCTTGCGGGTACTCCGAAAAATGTCTTGTCAAACCCAAAGGAAGTAGTGTTGACCCAGTCCAGGATGGCCAAATATTTTCCTGAGGTATTGCCCCAAAGGGCAATCGGCAAGACTTTGGTTTACAATGACTCTATCGTAGTGAAAGTTGTAGGAATAGTGGAAGATTTCAAGGGTCGTACGGATTTTAATTTTAAGGAATTCTTATCGCTTAAAACTGCTGCCTATTCCCCAATGAAAGATATGATCTTATCGGATGCGTGGAACAATACAAATTCGGCCACACAGGTATTCATCAAAATTGCCGATAAAGGGAAAACCGAGTCTATACAAGACCAATTGAGTGCCCTGGCCAAAGAGCATGCGGATGAAGAACTAGTCTCATATGGTATGTATAGGAATTTTGGTCTACAGCCCCTAACGGACATCCATTTCAACGCTGACTTCGGTATTTTTAACAACAATAATAATTTAGCGAACAAAAAGGTACTTTTCAGTTTAGTCTTGGTGGCCCTGTTTCTACTACTTCTAGGGGGTGTCAATTTTATAAATCTCAATACGGCCCAAGCTACAAAACGTTCAAAGGAGATTGGAATTCGAAAGACCTTGGGTAGTTCCAAAAAGCAATTGATTCTTCAATTCTTGGGAGAGACTTTTTTGTTGACCATGGCAGCAGCCTTGGTATCGTTCTTTCTTGCGACTTTGTTGTTACAGGTCTTTTCCGATTTCATTGCACATGGTGTCAGCTTGGAACTGTTTACAAGCCCAAAACTTCTGCTGACCGTTGGCGTACTTTTAGTATTGACGACCTTACTTTCAGGTTTCTACCCAGCACTTGTACTATCCAATTTTAAACCTATATCGGTATTAAAACATCAAGGGTTACAGAAACAGGTCAAATCCCCATTGCGAAAGTACTTGACGGTCTTTCAATTCCTTATCGCACAAATATTCGTAATCGCTACTCTCTTGGTAGGCAAGCAGATCAATTTTTTGATGACCAAGGATATGGGTATTAAGACGGAATCGAATGTATATGTAAGGGCTTGGCACGACATTGATCTGAGCAAGAGAATCGTCTTGCTGAACGAAATAAAGTCTATACCCCTAGTAACCCAGGTAAGTTTGGGAAGCAATCCACCGGCATCCAACAATACCAATTCCTCTATTGCTACGTATCTACATGATGGAAAGGAAATCTATACTCCGTTGCAGTTGCTTTTCGGGGATAAAAACTACAGAAGGATCTATGATATTGATTTGATCGCCGGCCGGGAAAGGCTTAACGATACGATCAGGGAATATATCGTCAACGAAACCTATACCAAAATTATGGGGTTTGAACATCCGGAAGAAGCGGTCGGAAAGATGATTAAGTTTAGCGAAGACGCTTTTTCGATTGTTGGGGTGATGCACGATTTTAATCAACGTTCGCTTCATACCGATATTAAGCCTATGGCCCTAGTAGGGGATTCTGAACAAGGCAGATTTTCGCAGTATAACACTATTCATTTTTCGCTGGACGAACGATTCAAGGAACTTTGGCCAGATGTATTGAACGAGGTGGAGGAAAAATGGAAAAGTGTTTACCCTGAAGCAAATTTTGAGTTGAATTTTATGGACGATACTGTAAGGCAGTTTTACGAACAAGAACAAAAAACCTCGATTTTATTGAAATGGGCCACTGGTCTTGCCATATTGATTAGTTGTCTGGGACTTTTGGGTCTGGTCATCCACACCACTGAAAGACGGACCAAGGAAATCGGCATAAGAAAAGTTTTAGGGGCTTCATTGGTACAATTGAGCCTATTGCTTAGCAAGGAGTTTTTGATACTCGTGGGTATTGCCTTTGCCATAGCCACACCTATAGCTTGGTGGGGACTTAGCAATTGGTTACAGGATTTTGCTTATAAAACCAACATGAGTTGGTGGATTTTCTTGTTGAGCGGAATCGCTATGCTCTTGATTGCTTTAGGAATTATAAGTATAAGAACAATAGTCGCAGCTAATGCTAATCCTGTAAAAAGTTTACGGACGGAGTAAAAGACCTCACAACACCCCTATGCTAATTACTGGGGAGGATACTACAAGACGGAATTCAGGACACAAATGAAAAACTAGAAATCATGTTAAAACACAATCTAAAACTATTCATAAGGAATATTAAAAAAAGCAAAAGCACTTTTTTAATCAATACCATTGGTCTTGGTGTCGGCATCGCTTCTTTTTTGCTGCTAACGCTATATGTGTACAATGATTTGACCTACAACCATTTTCATGAAAACTTTTCCAATATATATCGGGTCCGTGATGGGGAATCGGTACAAACCAAAGGGCCAGTTTTACCAAAAATGTTGACCGACATACCAGAAGTCGTAAACGGCACACGCATTTTTGATTGGGAAGGATTTCGCATAAGTTACAAAGATGTGGCTTTCGAAGAGAACATCAATTATGTCGATGACGGATTTTTTTCCATCTTTACTTTCCCATTTTTGGAAGGTTCAGGAAATAATTCCATTGAAGAAAAGTATGGTATCGTCGTAAGCAAGGAATTTGCTAAAAAATACTTTGGAAACGAACCTGCCATGGGCAAAAAATTGCAAGTAAAGTTTGGGGATATATTTCTTGAAGTAAAAGGGGTAGTCGATATTCCTTCAAATTCATCTGTTAAATTCGATATCGTCACCTCTTATGAAACCGGGGAAGAAATCTCGCCTTGGATAAAGGAAGTACACGATTGGTACAATATGTTCTCTATAACATACGTGCAGTTAAAGGATGGCATTTACCCCGATGATATCGATGAAAAATTGCAGAATATCGTAGCGGAGAATTATCTTCCGGTCGGTAAAAACAAGACCGATCTTAATCTATTGCCTTTTGCGGATTATCATGCCGCCAAGGAATCGAACCGAACATTGATCATTATTCTTGCTACTATTGCCTTGGGCATCATAGGTATTGCTATTGTCAACTTCATCAACCTTACCATTACCAATGTTATATCAAGGAAAAGGGAAATAGGAATTAAAAAAGTACATGGCGCAACACGAAACATCCTATTTGGACAAATTATGACAGAATCATTCATGATCAGTTTCATGGCTCTGGTGTTGGGTATCGTACTGATGCTGGTATCGTTGCCTACTTTTAATAGTCTGTTCGAGACCAATCTGCGCTTTGAGCCATTTCAAAACAAAATATTCCTACTGATACTCATATTGATTTGGGGTACCGTAGGTCTCCTATCGGGATTGATTCCTTCACTATTCTGGGCAAAGGGAAAATTAACGGAAAGCCTTAAAGGCAACCTCTTTTCGGGAAAGCGGACTTCCGCCTCACGCTATTCCTTGATCGTATTACAATTTGTCATAGCCATTGTTCTGATATCGGGCACTTTTTTGGTGCGGAAGCAAATCAATGCCATGTTGGACAAAGACCCCAAATTCGATAATGAAAATGTAATCGTCACACAATTGCAGAGCTGGCAGTTTCCCGATTTGGAAACAACATCCAAAAACTACAAGCGAATTGCCGAAGAATTGGAAACAAGCCCCTATGTCGAATCGGTGAGTTTTTCAGGAAATATCCCCGGCACCTATAACGAAAATTACAATTCGTTTTATCCAAAAGGCAAGAGCAATGTCGAAAACATTCATCTTAGAAAAGCCTACGTGGGCGAGAATTATTTCAAAACTTTTGGCATCGAACCCTTCAATGGTCACGGATTTGAAAAGGGCTTGATTTCCCATGAGAATTCGATTGTATTGAACAAAACGGCTATGAAGGAACTTGGCTTTCAAGAAGCAAAAGGACAAATATTGAACGAAAGCTCCAAAGCCGGACAACCCTGGAAGGTTGTAGGTGTTATCGACGATTTTAGTTACCAAGGTGTACAGCGTGAAGTACAGCCTTTGGTACATATCTTCAGCGAACAGGAAGATTACACAAATTGGGGGTACTTGTCCGTCAAGGCAAAAAAAGGAGCAAGCTTTCGCATTATAGAACTATTAAAGGAAAAATGGACCGGGACTTTTTCAGGTATTGAACCTGATTACTTTTTTGCCGACACCAAGCTCAACGAGCAATACAAGGAATATATCAAGGTAAATACATTGATTGCCTGGTTTTCCGTTCTAGCGGTCATCCTTTCCTGTATGGGTCTTTTTGCCCTGTCCTCCTATGCGATGGCTCGAAGGACGAAGGAAATAGGCATTCGAAAAGTCAACGGGGCCAAAGTCTCTGAAATTTTGACCATGCTCAACAAGGATTTTTTGAAATGGGTCGTGCTTGCTTTTGTAATCGCCGTACCCATCTCTTGGTATGCCATGAACAAATGGCTGGAAGGCTTTGCCTATAAGACCACCATGAGCTGGTGGGTTTTTGCATTGGCCGGGCTTACCGCTCTGATTATTGCATTGCTAACGGTAAGTTGGCAAAGTTTTCAAGCGGCTATTGCCAATCCCACGAAATCGTTACGAGATGAATAAAGAATAAAGAATCTAGAAATCATGCTACTACAACTAAACAATATTTTTAAATGGGTCAATTCCGGTGGACAGCGAATCTTTTTATTGAAAGATATTAACCTGGAAGTCGAGGAAGGTGAATTCATCTCTGTAATGGGTCCATCAGGTTCCGGAAAATCCACCCTACTCAATGTCATTGGGATGCTGGATCATTTTGATGAGGGAAAATATCACTTTCTTGATGAATCGGTCCACAATTTAAAGGAAAAACATAGGGCCAATCTGTACAAGGAATACATTGGGTTTGTATTTCAATCCTATCATTTGTTGGACGAACTTACAGTAAAGGAAAATTTGGAAATGCCCTTGTTGTATAAGAGGTACAGAGGGTCCGAACGTAAGGCCATGGTAGCAGATATGTTGGATCGTTTTAACATAGTAGGAAAGAAGGATCTGTTTCCTACTCAACTTAGCGGAGGCCAACAGCAATTGGTTGGAGTAGCGAGGGCATTGATTTCAAACCCCAAATTAATATTGGCCGATGAGCCGACAGGAAATCTGAACTCAACACAGAGTGAAGAAATTATGGAGCTTTTTAAACGGTTGAACCAAGAAGGAGTGACCATAATCCAAGTAACACATTCTGAAAAAAATGCTGCTTATGGCTCTCGAATTATAAACCTCTTGGACGGGAGAAGGATATAACCTCATTTCATTGAAAATTTGATTTTCACAGCATGCGCTAATCATTTAAAAATTAGAACATTTCACGAAATAAGAGAATCTTATCAAACTATACTATATTTCAATCCAATGACTTCAGCTTCTCACCCTTAAAGTGTATCTTTGTTGTTTAGAATGAATATATATAAAGCATGAAACGAACATTAAGAAATTTTCAATATTACTTTGCAAAAGAGGATGTTCAAAATTTTTAATGTGAGAACGAAGTGGTTACACACGTTCTCAATTTTATAATTTACTTTTTATCTAATAATTAATAAAATTTATACGTGTGAAATTGAATAAGCAAGATATCTTAAAAGCACTAGAACTTATAACTGTTCCCGGGGAAGGTCTGAATATGGTGGAAAGCGGTGCCGTCAAGAATGTTCAAATTTTCGGCGATGAAGTTGAAATAGATATTACCATAAACAATCCCAGTCTACAGGCACGTAAGAAAACCGAAGTGGAAATCCTTAAGATTATCCATAAAGAGGTTTATGAAAAAGCAAAGATAAAGATCAATGTTAAAGTTGATGCTCCAACGCAACCCCAAGTCAACGAAATTAAAGGTAAACCATTACCTGGCATACAGAATATCATTGCGGTCGCTTCCGGTAAGGGCGGCGTGGGTAAATCTACCGTAACGGCAAACCTTGCGGTTACCTTGGCGAAAATGGGCTTTAAAGTAGGATTATTGGATGCTGATATTTATGGTCCTTCAATGCCTATTATGTTCGATGTTACCCAAGAAAAGCCTTTGGCGGTGACCATAGATGGTACATCTAAAATGAAACCTGTTGAGAATTATGGGGTTAAACTATTGTCAATAGGATTTTTCACGGAACCCAGCCAAGCTGTAATCTGGAGAGGTCCTATGGCGGCAAAAGCCCTTAACCAAATGATATTCGATGCACATTGGGGTACTTTGGATTTTCTATTAATTGATTTACCTCCAGGGACTGGGGACATTCATTTAAGCATTATGCAGGCCATGCCCGTAACTGGGGCTGTTGTTGTGAGTACACCTCAGGAAATCGCCTTGGCTGATGCGCGCAAGGGTGTCGCCATGTTCCAACAAGAATCCATCAATGTTCCGGTATTGGGCATTATAGAGAATATGGCCTATTTTACACCAGCGGAGTTACCTGACAACAAATATTATATCTTTGGAAAAGAGGGTGCTAAAAACCTTGCTGAAGATTTAAACGTTTCCTTTTTGGGTGAAGTCCCATTGGTACAAAGTATTCGTGAGGCCGGTGACGTTGGTAGACCAGCTGCTTTGCAGACCGCTACTCCTATTGAATCGTCATTCGAGGCTATTACACGTAATGTTGTTCAGGAATTGGTGGATAGAAATAAAAGTCTTCCACCAACTGAGGCTATTAAAATTACTACGATGGCAGGTTGTTCATCAGTTAATAAGACATAAGTATGACATCGGATGAACTAAAATTAAATATTGAAAAAGCACTCGATGAAATCCGTCCTTTTCTGCAAAGTGATGGCGGTGATATTGCGCTTATATCAATAGATAATGATGCTTCTGTCAAGGTCAAGCTCCAAGGAGCTTGTGTGGGTTGTACGGTTAACCAAATGACGCTAAAGAGCGGAGTCGAAATGACCATCAAGAAATATGCCCCACAAATCAAGGAGGTTATAAATATTGATTAATCAAGTGACTACTTGAATCCCATTTTTGATCATTGATAGCTCGCCCAATAGGCCATCATGAGTATTGATCCAGCAGTACCATCCATGGTTGGTTCATTGGTTGAATAGTCACCTATATCATCATGATAAACCACATACTCGTTCTGAAAGGCTGCAAATTCATCTTGATCATTTAAATGTAGTCCCTTTAGCGATTTGTAAATTGAGTTGTAAACAGGCCCATCAACCAATCCTCCTGCAATTTGTTTTTTACCCAATGCCCAAGTACTTGTATGTACGTCATATGGAAATTCACCATTAATAGGCATTTTCGTAAACATGCTTGTACCCCAGGGATTCCTCCCAAAAAGCCAATCACGCTGTTCTATCATAAATTTTGAATAGGTCTTATCACCGGTCATTTTTTCATACAGTATGCCTTGTGTAATCAAACTTGTCAATAAGTTGTTGGAACACCAGATAAACGGAACACCAATATTGTATGGATTGGTTTTTCCCCGTTTTAAATTGTCTTCAATTCCGCTTTTGTAAAATCCTGCCAAAGTACTTTTGAAATCGGTATCTACATGCTCATACAAGGCAAAGTGCCCAATATTTACAAAAGGATAATATTCGTAATGGGGAACAGAGTCATAGGGCATCCAAGAAACGGTATTTGCCTCAATTGCATATTTCTTGGCATCTATGAGGTAGCTGCGATTCTGGGTAGTTTTATAAAGTTCTGCCGCACCCCATTCCATATCATCGGCCCAAGTTTTTTCAGAATATCGGTAAGGTGCACCGTATGAATTTCCTTGCTGGAATCCTGCTTTGTCCTTCCCCAGTTTATAGAGTGATTTTGCCGCCTTTAAACAAACGGCCGAAAAGATCGAATCCTTAAGGTCTTTTTCCCAAATTCTAGCTGCAATGGCCAAGGCTGCTGCCGAACGTCCTGCCAAATTCGAGACTCCGGTCGCTTCACTTTTGTATTTGTTCAATCCTTGCGGTTCTCCTGTCGCAAAATATGCAACCCTATAACTATTGGATCCCCAGCCATAATCTGAATTATCCTTGTCAGGCATTTTCCATCCCCTATGATCTCGATCATCTGCAATTTGATGGATCAATTGGTCCGATTGGGAATGTAGCTTTAAAATCCAATCCAAACCCCATTTTGCCTCGTCTAGTACATCAACAAGACCATTGGGACCGCTTTGGCCCAAATGATTTACACTATCTGCAAATGTTCCCGGAAATAACTCATATGCCTTTAGCATATGGGCCGTTGCATAGCTACTCGTCATTAAGTACTTCAATTGGTCTCCAGCATCATGCCAACCACCCGTCGCATCAACAAAAGTAGAATCGGGCATGGGGCCATAAAATGAACGGCCATCCCCTTGGTGGCAAACAATATCGAACAAGGGATTATACCCACAGCGTTGCTGTCGCATAAATTGCAGTAATTTTTCCGATTTGAATTGATATGATTTTTTTGAGATTATGATTTTTTGGGAAGCATAACCAGTTTTCTTCGTCCGTAATTGATACACCCCTTCTTGGGTATGTGCGCTGAAATCAACCTCATAATAAAATTCGAAGGTACCCCAGCCTCTAGCCTTTGATAATTTAGGGCGATAGGTGGCGAAAATTTGCTCGTCATGCTCTGATACCAGAACAAATTTTTCCTTGATTGGGGCATGTGAGAAAACCAATGCAATTTTTGATTCCTGGGGTAGATATCCCAATTGATTGATCCTGATGTGGATTTCTTCGTAGTTACTGTATGCCTGAACCAATTGACCAATTAATAAAATGGTGAAGTAGACGTGCTTCATAAATATAGATCAATAATCGTTCATATAAAGATAATCGTAAAATCAACCGTTTGCAAGGAGCTCTTCCAACCCGATTATCTCATATTTTCTTGAATTTAATTCAAGGATTAGTTCTTCGAGACGATAATAGAATTTGTCTTTACGATTGGAATCGGTACCAATATGCATTAACAATAGAAATCCGTTTAAACCAGAAGTATTCTTGCTTTCGAAATCTAAAATGCTTCTGAAGATTTCTTTACTAGACCGATAATTTGACATTTCAGGGGTGGTATAATCGGCATGTGAGAGCGTACCATGGGTCATATTGATCAGTTGAAGTCCATTTTTGGCTGTCCAATCCGAAATAGTCCTGTTGTACCATTCAAAGGGAGGCAAGTAATAAAGGGCTTGTTCCTTCTTAATCCCAAATCGCAACATTTCTTTGTAATTGGCATCCAGGTCAGTTATAAATTCAGATTTGCTGACCAAAAGACTATCTCGTTTTTCCCAATCGCAATATAACAGATGGCGGTCTGAATGGGCTCCTAAATAGTGCCCGTCTGCAGCTAAATTTTGAATGGATTCTTTAAAATTAGGGTTTCTGTAGTAGTTGCCTGTGAAAAAGAAGGCACTCTCAATATTGTACTGCTTAAGGACTTTTCTGATATGTTCGGAGCCATCAGCAAATGTGTCGCCGGTAAATACGAAGCTCAATTTTGGTTGTGCACTGTCTCCCTGAACAATGGCACCGTGGAGTTTACTAATATTGCTTTTATGTGATGGTTTACAACTAATGAAAATGAATATCAAAAATGAAAATCCGAAAATCTTAGAGGACAATATCATTTTTAGATTTTCCTTCATATTACAGAGCGATTTAAATTCTTGCTTGGTAGGTGAATAAATTATAGTACCTACCCTTATTTCCAATAAGTTCATCATGTGTTCCACGTTCCGCAATACTACCATTTTCAATAACCAATATCTGATTGGCCTTGCGTATGGTACTCAATCTATGGGCGATTACGAATGTTGTACGGCCCTCTGTAAGTTTGGCCAAACTTTTTTGAATCAAAGCTTCACTTTCTGTATCCAAATTCGAAGTAGCCTCATCTAGTATCAATATTTTCGGGTTAGCCAAAACTGCCCGGGCGATTGCAATGCGTTGGCGTTGTCCACCCGAAAGCTTAATGCCCCTTTCACCAATAAGGGTATTTAGACCTTCATCAAAACGATTAGTGAACTCATCTACATAAGCTGCTTTAACGGCTTCCAGCAATTCGCCTTCAGATGCATTGGGTCTAGGAAAAAGGATATTTTCCCTAATGGTTCCCTCAAATAAAAAATCATCCTGTAGTACCACACCCAAGTGTTGTCTGAAGCTGTTGAGGTTGACTTTGGACATATCCTTATCATCAACGGTTATTTTTCCCGATTGCGGATTCAAAAAACTTGCTGCCAAGCCCGCAATGGTACTTTTTCCTGACCCCGAACTACCAACTAGGGCTACTACCGATCCTGATTTTACGTCAAAAGATATATTATGCAATACCTCCTTTTCTTCTTCATAAGCAAAAGAAACGTTCTCGAATTTCATATCACCCTTAACACTCTCAAGCAACAAAATGCGCTCTTCCTCATCGGCCTCAGGATTCATATTCATTAATTCTTCGGTTCGATCCAAGCCAGCCAGTGCCTCTGTCAATTGACTCCCGATATTGCTCATTTGAACTATAGGCGCAACCATGGTGCCCAATAGTACGGTAAACATCAATAAATCCCCTATGGTCAATTCACCCTGCATTATTTTATAGCCCCCATACCCCATAACACCAGTGGTAGCAATACCGATAAGGAAAGTAGAGGAACTTGTCATAAACGC
The DNA here is from genome assembly GCA_964532755.1 of uncultured Maribacter sp. Classification (GTDB taxonomy): domain Bacteria; phylum Bacteroidota; class Bacteroidia; order Flavobacteriales; family Flavobacteriaceae; genus Maribacter_A. The sequence continues at coordinate 15,191 of CAZHJO010000021.1, forward strand.
TGTGGTAGTCAAACTTTTTTTTACATTTTGGAACAATTCTTCAACACCTGCTTCAAACACTTTATGTTCCTGTGCTTCAGCGTTAAAACCTTTAATTACACGAATGCCTCCCAAGGTTTCAGTTAACCTTCCTTTGACCTCTGCATTAATTTTTCCTCTATGTCTGAAAATTGGCCGAATAATCTTAAATGCTTTTAAGGCGATAATGCCGAATAAGGCTAAAGGAATAAAGGTAAATAAGGTCATGCTTACACTTATTCGCAGTAATAATATTAAAGAGACGATTGCGGTAAGAGTACCACCGACCAATTGCACCAAACCTGTGCCAATTAAGTTCCGCACCCCTTCTACATCTGACATAATTCGCGAAACCAAAGCACCGGATTTAGCATTATCAAAAAATCGAATGGGAAGTGAAAGCACTTTTTTCTGAACCTGGGCTCTCAATTCCGAAATCATGTATTGTGCCTGTACGCTCAGAATTTTAGTCAAAAGAAACGAAGTCACGGCCTGTACCAAAATGGCCAAAATAACAACGGTGACCAAAACCTTAAGCATTTGGATATCCTTGTTCGCAATAACATCATCGATTAAATATTTGGAGGCCACGGGTGTAACAAAACTTGCTGCCCTACTGATCACAATCAACAATAAACCCATGAATACCAGATTTCTTCTCGGCCAAATGATGGTTTTGAATGCGGTTATAATGCTTACTTTCTTATATGACATGTATTCCTGGAATCGATTTTAAGAAGACGCAAGTTACAGTAAATTTGTATGGTTTTTCGGATTGGGATTCTAACCTCTGGAATTTTTATAAAAAATTAGCATTTCATTTTTAAGTCCGTTAATTTCACAGCCATTATGTGAGTTGTCATTACTATTTTAATAATGAAATAATACCAATGTATGCGATTTATATATATAGCCCTGTTTTTGGGAATAGTTTCCTGTTCAACTAAAGTACAGATTACAGAGGCGGATAAATGGAAGGCCCAGGCCGAAAATATCACCATTATTCGCGATGATTTTGGAGTTCCACACATTTATGGGAAGACTGATGCAGATGCTGTCTTTGGATTATTATATGCGCAATGTGAAGACGATTTTAATCGCGTGGAACAGAATTATATTTGGGCAACTGGGAGATTGGCTGAAGTAGAAGGGGAAGAGGCGCTATATAGTGATTTGCGCGCTAAATTGTTTATGACCGAAGAAGAGGCCAAGGACAATTATGTCAATAGCCCGAAATGGTTACAGGATTTATGCGATGCTTTTGCTGACGGAATCAATTATTACCTCCATACGCACCCTGAAGTAAAACCTAAATTATTGACACGTTTTGAGCCCTGGATGCCCATGTATTTTAGTGAGGGCTCTATTGGTGGAGACATAGAACGGATCAATACACAAAAAATCAGGGCCTTTTATGAAAGTGGAATGCAAATACCTGAATTGGAAGAGCTTAAAATCGAAAAAGAGAAGGAAATGGCGGAGCCTCAAGGTTCTAACGGCATTGCAATTTCTGGAAAATTAACAAAATCGGGTAATGCCTTGTTATTGATAAATCCGCATACCTCCTTTTATTTTAGGGGAGAGGTACATGTGGTCAGTGAGGAGGGTCTCAATGCCTATGGAGCGGTAACCTGGGGTCAGTTTTTTGTGTATCAAGGCTTCAATGAAAAAACAGGTTGGATGCATACTTCTACCTATACCGATGTGATGGATGAGTTTAAGGAGACGATTGTAAAACTGGACAAAAAGCTTTTGTACCAGTATGGCGAGGAGCTGCGTCCTGTAGAAGAATCCAAAATCACTTTAAAATATAAAGACGGCGATGTGTTGA
>CAZHJO010000022.1:0-16720 GCA_964532755.1 uncultured Maribacter sp.
AAAAAATATGAAATTTTGGTAATTGGTCCAAAAAAGAAAAAAAGCACCTTGAAGGAAAGGTGCCTATAAATAAAACGTCGAAGAAATAGTGTCTATTTGATAGCTTTAATGGCCTCACGTATTTTGGCCTCTAATTCTTCATACAACTCTGGATTGTCATTTAAAAGCGCTTTTACGGCATCTCGACCCTGACCAAGTTTGGTGTCGCCATAACTGAACCAGGAACCACTTTTCTTAATGATTTCATATTCTACCCCCAAGTCGATAATCTCGCCTACCTTGGAAATTCCTTCACCATACATAATATCGAATTCGGCCAATCTAAAGGGCGGGGCTACTTTGTTCTTAACGACTTTTACCCTGGTCTTGTTGCCTTGAACAGCACCATCGGTATCTTTAATCTGTGTTGAACGACGAATGTCCAATCGGACCGAAGCGTAGAATTTTAGTGCGTTACCGCCTGTTGTGGTTTCAGGATTGCCGAACATGACCCCAATTTTCTCTCGTAGCTGGTTAATGAAGATAACGGTACAATGGGTTTTACTTATTGAGCCAGTTAATTTTCGAAGGGCCTGGGACATCAATCGCGCGTGAAGGCCCATTTTAGAATCCCCCATTTCACCTTCTATCTCGCTTTTGGGAGTTAAGGCGGCTACAGAATCTACAACTACAATGTCGATAGCACCCGAGCGAATTAAATTATCAGCAATTTCCAAAGCTTGTTCACCATTATCGGGTTGGGAAATAATCAGGTTATCTATATCTATCCCCAATTTTTCAGCGTAAAAACGGTCGAAGGCGTGTTCGGCATCAATAAAAGCTGCTATCCCACCATTTTTTTGGGCTTCGGCTATGGCATGTAAGGTCAATGTTGTTTTACCGGATGATTCCGGGCCGTAAATTTCAATAACCCTTCCTCTTGGATAACCACCCACTCCAAGGGCTATGTCAAGACCTAAAGACCCCGACGGAATTACTTCAACATCTTCAACAACACTATCCCCCATTTTCATTACGGCACCTTTTCCGTAAGTCTTGTCCAATTTATCTAAGGTTAGTTTTAATGCTTTTAATTTTGCTTCTTTTTCGGTACTCATTTTGTATAAAATTAGGAACGCTAATTTAGCATTTCTTTTTGCATAAAACCATCACTCTAAATTATTTTATGCACAGCTTTGGATGCTGGTATTTTTTTAAACGCAACCTTTTTGAAAATAGACCATCTTAATCAAAAGGGCACATACTAACTCTATATATAAACCATTTGTCTCAGGACAATGGGCCTCGGTGGTCATTTCCTTTTTTACATTTCATTCGTAAGAGTGCTATGAAAAAGAAAAAATAGGGTGGCCAATTAAGAGTCTTGATATTTCAAGACTCTTTTTTATGCTATCCCTCCAGATTAAAGAAGGCTACGTATGTAAGGCCATAGCTTAGCGGATATTTTTCCAGTAAAGCGTATCTTTGCGGTCCAAAAAACTAAGTCGCTCGCATTTATGACAAGTAATGGACAGATTGAACTAATGGCTCCTGCAGGGAATTTCGAATCTCTACAAGCGGCTATTGATAACGGGGCAGACTCAGTTTACTTTGGCGTTGAGCAGCTTAATATGCGTGCAAGGGCTAGTATTAATTTTACTTTAGAAGATCTACCTGAGATTGCCAAGCGATGTAAAAAGAAGCGCATTAGAACCTATCTTACATTAAACACAATTATTTACGACCATGACCTATCCGTCATAAAAACCATCTTGGATAAGGCCAAGCTTGCTGGGATTACCGCAGTAATTGCCATGGATCAGGCTGTCATTGCCCACGCAAGGCAAATTAATATGGAGGTCCATATTTCGACCCAAATCAACATTACGAATATTGAGACAGTTAAATTTTATGCTCTTTTTGCGGATACAGTGGTATTAAGTCGCGAATTGAGTATGCGGCAAATCAGAAATATATGTCATCAGATTCAAAAGGAGGAGATAAAAGGACCATCGGGCCATCTTATTGAAATTGAGGTTTTTGGCCATGGTGCTATGTGCATGGCTGTTTCCGGAAAATGTTATCTGAGTCTACACGCGCACAATTCATCAGCGAATAGGGGTGCGTGTAAACAAAATTGTCGTAAAAAATATACGGTAATAGACCAAGAAAGCGGGTTTGAGATAGAAATAGACAATGAATATATGATGTCGCCCAAAGATCTTTGTACCTTGGATTTTCTAGACCAGATAATCCAAGCCGGAGTTAAAGTATTGAAGATAGAAGGTCGGGGAAGGGCACCAGAATACGTCGCAACCGTCATCAAAATCTATAGAGCAGCAATAGATGCCCATACAAATGGAACTTTTTCCCAGGATAAAGTTGCTTTATGGATGAAAGAATTGGACAAAGTATATAATCGAGGTTTTTGGAGTGGATATTACTTAGGGCAGAAACTTGGGGAATGGAGCGATGGTCCTGGGACTCAAGCCAGTCAAAAGAAACTATATGTGGGTAAAGGGATACATTATTATCCCAGACCAGGTATTGCAGAGTTCAAAATTGAGGCTTTCGATATAAAAATAGGGGATTCTTTACTTATAACCGGTCCTACAACGGGCGTTAAAGAATTGGAGCTGGAAGAGATAATGGTCGATGATATTCATACTTCTTTGGCTGAAAAGGGTAATAATTGCACCTTTCCAACTGGTTTTAAAATCAGGCCATCAGACAAGCTTTATAAAATCGTTAAGGGGTAATGGTAATTGTCACTTTGCAACGTAATAAATGTATTGGCTGCAATTATTGCGTGGAATTGGCTCCAGGGCAGTTTCAAATGTCTAAAAGAGACGGCAAAGTTGTACTTTTGCGATCAATGGAGAAAAAAGGTTTTTTTACCATTAAATCACATGATCATGGCTTGTATGAACCTAGTAAACAGGCTCAATTGGCTTGTCCGGTTAAAATAATCACCACAAAAATAATCTAGGATTATTTTATCTTTGGCGCTTAATCTATTCTTAAACGTAACGATTAGTATAGCATGCAACTGTACAATACATTAAGTGCAAAGGAAAGAGAAGCTCTTATTGAGGAGGCGGGGCAAGAACGCCTTACCATTTCCTTTTATCAATATGCACACATAGGCAACCCGGGGATTTTTAGGAACCACTTATTCATTAATTGGAACGAATTGAATGTTTTGGGCAGAATTTACGTTGCAAATGAGGGTATAAACGCGCAATTATCTGTGCCCGCTGAAAATTTTGAGGATTTCAAAAATCATTTAGACAGTATATCATTTTTAAAGGGTGTACGATTGAATATTGCAGTAGAACAGAACAACAAATCTTTCCTAAAACTTAAAGTAAAAGTCAGAAAAAAAATTCTGGCAGATGGACTCAATGACGCAACCTTTGATGTGACTGACAAAGGAATACATGTTAATGCAGTAAAGTTCAATGAACTTATAGAAGACCCCAACACGATTTTGGTCGATATGCGAAATCACTATGAAAGTGAAATTGGCCATTTCAAAAATGCAATTACCCCGGATGTAGATACCTTTCGCGATTCCTTGGATATTATTGAAAAAGATCTTGAAAAATTCAAGGAAGATAAAAAATTGGTCATGTATTGTACTGGCGGTATTCGTTGCGAAAAGGCAAGTGCCTATTACAAACATAAAGGTTTCAAGAGTGTTTACCAGTTGGAAGGGGGAATTATTGAATATGCTAGACAAGCAAAAGACCAAGAATTGGAGAATAAGTTCATTGGTAAAAACTTTGTTTTTGACCATCGAAGGGGAGAGCGCATCTCAGAAGATATAATTGCACAATGTCATCAATGTGGTAAAGCTTCTGATTCCCATGTCAACTGTGCTAATGAGGCATGCCATTTATTGTTCATTCAATGCGAGGAATGCGCCAATAAAATGAACCAATGTTGTTCAGAGGAGTGCAGAATGATAGTCGCATTGCCTTTTGAAGAGCAAAAGAGGCTGCGAAAGGGTAAGACGGTGAGCAATAAGATATTTAAAAAAGGGCGCTCAGCGGTTTTAAAATTCAAAAAGTAAGAAAACAGTACAGCAGTGTATTTTTTCAATTGTAAAGACATGCTTTACATCTGCAACAAATTATACTATCTTTACATTTAAGATTAATATGAACCTTTTTTGGGAAGAATGTTTGGTTTTTTCCAAATCAAGATATAAAATATGGGTTGTAACAGTTGTTCAACCGGTAAGGATGGACAACCAAAAGGGTGCAGGAACAATGGAACTTGCGGCACGGATGGTTGTAATAAATTAACGGTGTTTGATTGGCTATCCAACATGTCATTGCCAAGTGGTGAAAAACCGTTTGACATCGTTGAGGTCCGATTTAAAAATAGCAGAAAAGAATTCTTCAGAAATACAGATAACCTTTCACTTTCTATCGGTGATATTGTAGCCACCCAGGCACAGTCTGGCCATGATATTGGTATGATTACATTAACAGGGGAACTTGTAAAGGTGCAAATGAAGAAGAAGAAGGTCAATCCTTCATCGGATGAAATATCAAAATTGTATAGGAAAGCTACCCAGAAAGACGTTGACATTTGGCAGAAGTCGAGGAATAGGGAAGAGGAAATAAAAAAACGTTCCCGTGAAATAGCGATCATCCTTAAATTACAAATGAAAATCTCTGACGTAGAATTTCAAGGTGACGGCTCAAAGGCCACTTTTTATTATACGGCTGAAGAACGGGTAGATTTTCGTCAATTGATCAAGGATATGGCCAAAGCCTTTGGTATTCGCATTGAAATGCGCCAAATTGGGTATCGCCAAGAGGCCCAGCGATTGGGCGGTATTGGATCATGTGGTAGGGAATTATGTTGTTCTACCTGGTTGACGGACTTTAGATCGGTTAGTACTTCGGCAGCCCGTTACCAACAATTATCATTGAATCCCCAAAAATTGGCAGGACAATGTGGCAAGTTGAAATGCTGTCTTAATTACGAGTTGGATTTATATTTGGAGGCATTAAAGGACTTTCCTTCCCAGGACACCAAATTGTTTACCGAAAAAGGATTGGCGTTCTGTCAAAAGTCCGATATTTTCAAATCCAAATTATGGTTTTCGTATAAAGATGAGCCTGGCATCTGGCATATGTTATCCAAAGAACAGGTTATAGAGATCGTAGCCAAAAACAAGAAAAAAGAGAAAGTTGCCAGTTTAGAGGAATACGCTGTCGATAATCTTGTTGAGGATAAGGTAGTGTTCGAAAATGTAGTTGGTCAGGATAGCCTCACACGATTTGATAGACCTAAACGTCGTAACAGGAGAAATAAAAATAAAAATAGAAGAAACAACAATAGAAAAAGACGTCAAAAAAATGTTTAGGGTACTTTTGTCGGTTGTAGTTGTAATTTTATTGGTTTCCTGTGACGATACCATCGTAAAGACTGATTTTAAAGCGACCAATAATGGTTTTTGGAACAAGGATAATATTGTAGAATTCAGTTTTTCTGATTTGGATACCATTCAAAACCACCATATTTATCTTAATGTTCGCAACGATAATACCTTCCCTTACAGCAACCTCTTCTTAATCGCAGAATTGGATTTCCCGAACGGGGAAACCGTAACCGACACATTGGAGTTTATAATGGCCAAACCAGATGGCACATGGCTGGGAAGAGGGTATGGCAGCATTAAGGAAAACAAATTGTGGTATAAGGAAAACGTCGTTTTCCCTTCTTCTGGCGTATATACTTTACGAATATCCCATGCCATGCGCAAAAATGGTAGTGTAGACGGTATTGTTAACCTGGAAGGTATTACGGATGTTGGATATGAAATTGTAAAAAGTAATGAGTAAGCGTATGGCAAAGGCCAAAAAAAAGAAAACAAACAACAGTTTTTTTAAATTTATTAAATGGTTTTGGGCCCTATTTGCAACAGGGGTTCTTGCTGTATCCTTGCTTTTTCTAATGGCTTCTTGGGGTGCGTTTGGGGAATTACCAACGTATGAACATTTGGAAAATCCGGAAACAAATTTGGCCACAGAGATTATTTCTTCAGACGGGAAAACCTTGGGTAAGTTTTATTTGGATGATAATCGTACTCCAGTTAAGTTTGAGGACTTACCCAAAAATTTAGTTGATGCCTTAATTGCTAGTGAGGATTTACGTTTTCATAGTCATTCAGGAATTGATGCCCGCGGTACACTACGGGCACTTTTCTTTTTGGGAAAACGAGGAGGGGCCAGTACCATTACACAGCAACTGGCCAGGCAACTTTTTGTTGGAGTCAGGTCGAACAGTATTGTAGAGACCATAAAACAAAAAGCCAAGGAGTGGGTCATTGCCACACAGTTGGAACGAAGTTATACCAAAGAGGAGATTATTCAGATGTACCTTAATATCTACGACTTTGGAAACAATGCTGATGGTATTCGTTCAGCGTCCCGTATATATTTTGGTAAAGAACCTAAAGATTTGAAAATTGAAGAATCCGCTATGTTGGTGGGCATGCTTCAGAATTCTTCCTATTACAATCCTCTAAGACGCGAAGAATTGACCTGGAATAAAAGGAACCTTGTCCTAGGTCAATTATCAAGGTATGACTACATAAGTGAGTCGGAAAGGGATTCACTTCAAGCGATGAAAATAAACCTAAACTACCACCCAGAATCCCATCGTGATGGTATTGCGACTTATTTCAGAATGTATTTGCAGCGGTTTATGAATGGTTGGATTGAAGAAAACCCGAAGCCGGCAATGGAAGGGGAGCGCGATAAATGGAACCTTTATCTTGATGGATTGAGAATATACACAACGATAGATTCGCGAATGCAATTGAACGCTGAGGAATCGGTACAGGAGCATATGGAAAAATTACAAGCGGAATTTTTTCACCAAAATACCCCTGATCGAAACAAAACGGCCCCGTTCTTAGATTTGGAAAAACAGGAAATAGATAAAATCATGGAAGGTGCCATGAAGAATACTGACCGTTGGCGTGAAATGAAAAAGCAGGGTAAATCAGAAAAGGATATTCGTAATTCCTTTAGCAAAAAGACCGAGATGACGGTCTTCGATTGGAAGAGTGAAACCCATCAGAAAGACACTGTCATGACCCCAATGGATTCCATAAGATACTACAAAACATTCCTCAGAACAGCCATGATGTCCATGGAACCACAAACTGGTCATGTAAAGGCTTGGGTTGGTGGCGTTGACTATAGACACTTTCAATATGATAATGTTTATCAAGGTTCTAATCAGGCAGGATCTACCTTTAAGCCTTTCGTATATGCGGCTGCTATTGACCAGTTAAGATTATCACCTTGCTACGAATTACCAGACACTCAATATTGTATTGAAGCAGAAAAGCATGGTAATCCTGAAGCTTGGTGTCCAAAAAATTCAAGCGGTAAGTATTCGGGTAATATGTATACCTTAAAAAAGGCATTGGCCAATTCCAAGAATACGGTCACAGCACAGTTAATAGATATGGTTGGCCCAAAATCGGTAGTCTCTATTGTGAAGAACCTGGGATTAACAAGAGAAATTCCAGAAGTACCTTCGATAGCTTTGGGAACCCCAGACTTTAATGTTTACGAAATGGTCGGGGCCTATGGCACCTTTGTTAACCAAGGGGTTTATGTTAAGCCCGTGATGGTTACCCGAATAGAGGATAAGAATGGGACGGTCTTATATGAGTATGTTCCAGAGACAAAAGATGTATTGAGTAAAGAAGTGTCTTATGCCATGATTAATTTAATGGAGGGTGTCACCCAAGGAGGATCAGGGACTCGATTAAGAACAACTGGGGTTAATAAATGGAAGAAGGAGTACGATGAAATAATTACAGGCTACCCTTATGAGTTCAAGAATCCTATAGCTGGTAAAACCGGAACAACACAAAACCAAAGCGATGGTTGGTTCATGGGTATGGTTCCTAATTTGGTCACCGGGGTTTGGGTGGGTGGCGAAGACCGCGCTATACATTTTAAGACGATTACATACGGCCAAGGAGCTTCAATGGCCTTACCAATTTGGGGGTTATATATGAAAAAAAACTATGAGAATAAGGAGTTGGGAGTTTCTGATGGTAAATTTCCTGAACCTCCAGACATGTCGATTAATTTAGACTGTACCAAACCGATAGAGGACCCTAATGAACCAAAGGATATTGATGATGACCTGGAGGACTTGGATTTCTAATTACCAAGTTGTACTATAGATCCCATAAAAAATGCCCTTACTTTTAATCTTAAGTTAAGGGCAATTTCTTTTTTTAAAGCTTAATTTATTTTGCAATGGCATTGAGTTTAAAATCAATTCTAATTATAGGATTGGTATAACCCTAGCCAATGTTCAAGAAGCATTAAAAGGTGCAATAATGGTATTAGGGCGATGGGGTAGTTGAAAATGACGATAATGCCAACTGGAAAATATCTGGCAAAATGGCAAAGGGAATGGGTGGAGCGATGGATTACGAGGCCTTTGCAGAATGCATTATTGTTGCAGGGATGTAGACGAATAGCGTTGGTGGATCCAAGCTATTTAAAAATGTAGGCTACCCTTAAAAGGAGTTGGTTGGGTTATATAAATAGTAACCAACCTCGTTGTTGTTGAAATAATCATGGAAGGCTTCATGCTTTCGGGACGAGCATCGGGAGGAACTGTTGAAAGCATAAAACAGCAACATGGGGTACTTTGATAGTAGAAGGGTATATTCTGAAATGCATATTTAGAACCCATTTAAGTGCTGTTCATCGATGAAATTAACCTTTCATTTTTTTCACAACATTTTAAGCATACTTCACAACAATAATTAAGAGAATACCTTCGTTTTAAGCTAAATTTACAATGTATTAAAAGTTAAACCCCAAATCTTACTACAAACCTATTTTATTATGGATGCCCAAATTAACCAAGCCCCGATTGAAGAAGAAATCTTAGTGTACAAAAATGATTTTATCAGCGGAATAGTTTTACTGACTAAAAAATTATTCATGCTTTAGTCCTACTTAATGTAAGAAATGAATGAGAGCCACGCCCACAACGTGGCTCTTTTTTTGTTTAATTTTATGGCATATCAAGAACTAAATGCACCTCGAATATAGACAATGTTCCATTGCTGATTTAAATCAACTTACCCAGATATCGAAATCTACCTTTGTCGAAGCTTTTAAGGCCGATAATGACCCCGAGGATTTTAAATCATATTTGGATTTTGCCTTTAATGAAGCGAAACTGACCGAGGAATTAGAGAATCCGGATTCTTCCTTTTATTTTACGTTCCATGACAACGAGCTTGTCGGATATTTTAAATTGAATAAAGGCAAAGCACAGTCCGAGTTAAAGAGCGAAGATTCCCTCGAGCTTGAACGCATTTATGTTACTTCAGAATTTCAGGGAAAAGGTGTGGGCAAAAGAATGCTTCAGTTTGTTAAACAACTGGGATCTAAAACAACAAAGGCCTTCCTTTGGTTAGGTGTTTGGGAACGCAATAAGGCTGCAATAAATTTCTATGAAAGGGAAGGGTTTTCAAAATTTGGGGTGCACCCTTATTATATAGGAAAAGATAAACAAACCGATTGGCTAATGCGGTTTGATTTCCTTAACTTCAGCAAAGATTAAACCCAATCACTTTATGCATTCATTCAAGTTACTTTTCTTTTCCTTTTTATGTTGTCCTTTGTTAGCTGCTCAAGCGGACTATTATTTTCCTGAACGAAACACCGAGTGGTCAGAAAGATCATCCAAGGAGTTTAAAATCAATTCCAGTAAAATTCTGGAAGCAGTGGAATTTGCCAAGAACAATGAATTCTCCGGTTCCCGTGATCTGAGGATTGCCATATTAAAAGGATTCGAAAGAGAACCTTTTCATGAAATTTTGGGACCGACCAAGAAAAGGGGCGGCCCGGCAGGAATGATTCTTAAAAACGGATATGTAATTGCCAAGTGGGGAGATACAAAACGTGTGGATATGACCTTTAGTGTAACCAAGAGTTTCTTGTCGACCGTAGCGGGCTTAGCAGAGGATAATTCCTTAATTTCGAGTACCAGGGACAAGGTTGAGCAATATGTTTGGGACGGCACTTTCGGTGGGGAACATAATGGCAAGATTACTTGGGAACATCTATTACAACAAAATTCTGATTGGTCCGGCGAACTTTGGGGAGGTAAGGATTGGGCAGATAGACCACCCAAGGAAGGCAGCCTTGACGACTGGAAACTTCGAATACTTAACGAACCTGGGACGGTAATGGAGTACAATGATGTTCGCGTCAATGTTTTGGCATATTCCTTGACACACGTTTGGCGAAAGCCTTTACCTATGGTTTTAAAAGAGCAACTAATGGATAAGATTGGGGCTTCAACAACTTGGCGTTGGCATGGTTATGAAAATGCCTGGACAGAAATAGATGGAATTCAAATGAAATCTGTCACCGGTGGCGGCCATTCAGGTGCAGGGATATTCATATGCACAGAAGATATGGCACGTTTTGGACTTTTGTTTCTTAACAAGGGTAAGTGGCAAGACCAGCAAATCATTAGTGAACGATGGATTCAAAAGGCAATTAGACCATCAACCCCAAACGAAAACTATGGTTATATGTGGTGGTTGAACAAAAAGGGAAATCGGCATTGGGATGGACTGTCAGAAGACATCTATTATGCGGCCGGTTTCGGGGGTAATTTCATCGTAATTGATGAGGAAAACGATTTGGTCGTGGTCACACGGTGGTTAGAACCCAACAAAATTGGGGAGTTTATGACCAAGGTCAACAATGCCCTGAATAACTAGCTATTCAATGGTTTATCTTTTGAAGCAAAGATGCCTTGAATGTCCTACCTATGGGGATCTTTTTCTCATTGATGACCAATTGGTTCCCACGTATCATTTCAATTTTGCTGTAATTGACTATAAATGATTTATGCACCTGTATGAATTGCTCAATGGGTAATTTAATCCTCCAACTTTTGAGTGATGCTATATAGCATAATTTAGAACTGGTGGTTACCACGGTCACATAGTTCTTCTCTGAAATTATGTAGTCGATATCCTTAAAATTGATTTTATGAAGGGTTTTGTCAATATTTACAAAGATATGTTCAGTGCTATTTGATCCAAGATTAGTCGGAGCAACAGCTCTAGAAAATTGCTTTTCTGCCTTGTTTACAGCCTTTAAAAAACGTTCTAGGGAAAATGGCTTAACCAAGTAATCACATATGGTCTCCAATTCAAAACTTTCAACTGCATGCTCGTGATACGCTGTGGTCATGATTATTGTAGGAGGATTGGAGAGGGTTTTTATATATTGAATTCCCGAGATATCAGGAAGATTAATGTCAAGGAAAACAATATCAATATTTTGATTTTGTAATGTAGCATTTGCATTCAAGGCTGACTGAAAACTTCCCTTTAGCACTAAACTTGGTATTTGCGAGATGTAGTTTTGTAAAATTCGTTGTGCAGATAGCTCGTCTTCAATAATGATACACTTCATATCAACTCTAGTTTTAATTGCACCCTATAGGTCTTCTTATTATCAATCGTCAATTCGTATTTGTTTTTATACAGTAAGTTTAAGCGTTTTTTTAGGTTTTGCATTCCTATTTTGGTAGTATGCTCTTCAGTTTTTACTGGTTTTATGGTGTTTTCGCAACGGCATTCCAAAACAGCATCTTTAACGATAATAGCAATCCTTATTTTGCTATTTGTTGCGCTATACTTAAAAGCATTTTCAATAATGTTGATCAATAAGAGCGGTGCTATTTCATAATCGCAGTGCTCAATTTCCGTGATATATTCTATCTCCTTTATATTCTCGGTTCTTATTTTTTGAAAAGCTATGTAATTGTCAATGTAATCCAACTCTTTTTGCAGTGCTATTTTATGGGAATTACTTTCATAAAGCACATGCTTAAGATTATCGGAAAGCATTAGGATTAAATGGGGTACCTCCTTGGGTTTCTCAAGGGAATAAGAGTATATCGTATTCAAATTGTTGAAAAGCACGTGTGGATTTATTTGTGACTTCAAGAACTGAAGTTCCATTTCTGTGTGTTCCTTTTGAATGATTTCAATTTCCTCTTGCTTCCCTAAAAAACTGTACAACATCCAAAGAAAGGAAAAGAAAACAATGGGAACTAAGGTCTGCCAAAGATAATCAGACAGACATTTCATCACTGAGCAACCACATTGTGCAAAAAAGTTGCAATATATCTGAGTCCCAAAAAAAGCAATAAGTCCAATTATAATGGTATAGATCAAATACATTTCTCTCTTAACGAAATAGGGTAATAGAAAACCATTATTCAGATATACAATGGCCAATAGAATAAAGAAATATTGTAAAAAAGGATTTTCTTTCCAATGATAATTAGAGAATAGAAAGAGTGAGATGAATATGAACAAAGCCCAAAATAGTAGATGAATTAGAATTTTGGAGACACGTTGGCCAATGAATGTCATGTAAGACTTCTTTAAAGTGAAAAGTACTAAGAATGTATAAAGTTCTCAAATCAGATGTATAAAGGTTCAATTTGAAGGTATGAACATCAATTTATGCCATAGGAAGCCATTTATTTAACGAATCATGCCGTCTATGTATCTTTTGATTCGGTTGGAGTAGATTATTAGTTGTTAACCGGATTTGAAAATAGGTTTGAATCAACAATTGGTATGTTTATGAAAGTACGAAGCATTTTTTTAATCGGAGTTTTATTCATCTCGGGAACTTTATGCGCTAAAGCGCAATTAATTAATCAAAAAACAAGAGACACAAACAATAGGGAAAAGCTGTTGGGCTTAATTAACAAAGAAGGTTTGACACAAGATTCTTTTGCACTCTGGTTCAATATTAATTATGAAAATTATAAAGTAGATACCTTGAGCCTTAAACCTGTTCAAGACAAGTTGAAAAGCTATAGGGTTTTGGCTTTTATGGGTACTTGGTGTGGTGATAGCAAGCGTGAAGTTCCTCATTTTTACAAGATTTTGGAAAGCATGGAGTATCCCATGAACAAGCTCACCATGGTGGCTGTTGACAACACTCCCGAAAATTATAAGAAAAGCCCAACGGGGGAAGAGAAGGGGCATGATATAATAAAGGTACCTACTTTCATTCTTATCAAAGATGGTAAAGAAATTAATCGAATTGTTGAATCACCAAAGGTTTCATTGGAAGAAGATTTAAAAGCAATTGTTATGAATGCTTCCTATGTGCCTAATTATAAAATTGTGCCTATAGACTAGAACTTGTGCAATATTTCAGTTGCTTTTTCAAGTGTTTCTTGGGTCTTGGCAAAACAAAACCGCAATACCTTGTTGTCTCTTTCCCCAAGGTTAAAAACTGAAATGGGAATACTAGCTAGTTGATGCTCAATTATTAATCTTTTGGCAAATTCCACATCATTTTCATCAGTGATATTTGAATAACCCAACAATTGAAAATAGGTTCCTTTGGAGGGAACTATGGTAAAACGCGAATCTTTCAAGGCGCTAAGAAAAAAATCCCTTTTATCTTGATAGAATCGGCTAAGTCCTAAATAGTGTGTCGGGTCCTGAAGATAAGTAGCCAAGGCATATTGAACGGGGTGATCAACACAGAACACATTAAATTGATGTGTTTTTCGAAATTCATGCATGAGCTCTTCAGGTGCAGCACAGTAGCCCACTTTCCAACCGGTCACATGGAATGTTTTACCGAAAGAGGCGCAGATAAAACTTCTTGAAGCCAAATCGTCAAAGCGCGATGCACTTTGATGTTCATTACCATCAAAGAGGATATGTTCATATACCTCATCACTGACAACAATAATATTGGTATTCTTTAAACTTTTTTCAAGCTCGACCATATCTTTCTTAGAGAGAATTGTTCCGCTGGGATTATGAGGCGTATTTATGATAACCATTCTGGTTCTAGGTGAGATCTTACTTCTAAAATCATCCCAGTTTACTGTGAAATCATCATCATTGAGCTGCACGTAAACCGGAATACCACCATTTACTTCGATGGCCGGTTCATAACAGTCATAAGCCGGTTTAAATACGATTACCTCATCACCACTGCCAACAAATGCCGTAACAGCTGTAAAAATGGCTTGAGACGCTCCAATGGTAATTGTAATTTCGCTCTCAGGACTGTATTGTCTTTTGTGTAATGCTACTATTTTGTCTGCAATAATTTCCCTTAGTCTGGGCAGACCGGCCATAGGTGCATATTGGTTATGACCCTCGTTTAAAGCCCTTGAGACCAGATCCAATAGGCGTTGGTCTGGGTCAAAGTTTGGGAAACCTTGGGAAAGATTTATCGCGTTGTATTTTTTCGCCATTCGCCCCACTGTGGTAAAAATTGTGGTCTTTACGTGTGGTAACTTTGAGCTAATTTTATATGGGTAGTTGGGCATATGAATTATCTGATTCCATAAAAATACTAAAACCAGTTAGTTTTTTTGGACTGTAGCTCCAAGTGTGAAATTACTACCTGCAAACAGGCGTCCAATTCTTTCTTTATCTCATTTTCCCAAAAGCGGAATACTTTGTAACCAAGTCGGTCTAATTCAATATTCACCTCTTCATCCCGTTGTTTGTTTCGCTCAATCTTGGCAATCCAGAAGTCCCGATTGGTTTTTATTTTCGGCTTTCTTTCCTTCCAGTTGTGACCATGCCAGAATTCCCCATCAATGAACACTACGGTTTTGTATTTATTGAGCACAATATCGGGTCTTCCAATCAATTTTCTGGAGTCAATGCGATAGCGATAACCCGCAGCCCAAAGTGCTTTGCGGAATGCCAATTCGGGTTTGGTATTCTTTCCGCGGATCTTCCCCATGATCTTGGAGCGTTCAGGGGTTGTATAAAATCCCGATTCCTCATTAAAGCGAGGGACCTTAATTCGATCTTTGGAATAGGTTTTTGGCATAACTAAAGATAAAAAATCCCATCCGAAACCGGATGGGATTTTAATGATATCCTTTACGCTTCTTAAATTAGAATTTAATCATGTTTGCTTTCACCAATTCACGGTTCATACGTGCAATGTTCTCCAGGGAAATCCCTTTGGGGCATTCAACCTCACAGGCCCCCGTATTGGTACAGTTCCCAAAACCTTCCAAATCCATTTGGGCGACCATATTTTTTACTCGGTCAGCAGCTTCAACCTGTCCTTGTGGTAAGAGGGCATATTGAGAAACTTTGGCCCCAACGAACAACATGGCCGAAGAATTTTTACAAGATGCCACACAGGCACCACACCCAATACAGGTAGCAGCATCCATCGCCGTATCTGCGGCATCCTTGGCAATTAATATATTGTTCGCATCTTGGGTGTTACCAGAAGTATTTACAGAAATAAACCCACCTGCTTGCTGAATACGGTCGAAAGCCGATCGATCTACAATCAAATCCTTGATTACGGGAAATGCTTTTGCACGCCATGGTTCTATAATAATCGTATCCCCATCTTTAAAACTACGCATATGCAGTTGGCAAACGGTGATTTCCCTATCAGGGCCATGGGCACGTCCATTAATGAACATGGAACACATACCACAAATTCCCTCACGGCAGTCATGATCAAAGGCGATTGGCTCCGTGTCCTTATCAATCAAATCCTGGTTCAATACATCCAGCATTTCAAGAAAAGACATATCTGGAGAAACATCATCAAGATGATACTCCATCATCTTGCCTTTAGCTTTTGCATCTTTTTGACGCCATATTTTTAAGGTTAATTTCATAGGTTTCCTATTTATAACTTCTTTCTTTAACTTCTATGTCTTCGTATGTCAAATCTTCTTTATGAAGAACAGCATCTTTGGGTTCTCCTTTATATTCCCATGAGGCAACATATTGGAATTCTTTTCTACGCTTTGCTTCGCCTTCCTCGGTTTGATGTTCTTCCCTAAAATGTCCGCCACAAGATTCTTCACGTTGCAAGGCATCTTTGGCAAATAATTCGCCTAACTCCAAGAAATCTGCCACGCGACCTGCTTTGGCCAATTCTTCATTATATTCATCAGCGCGTCCGGGTATTTTAACATCCTGCCAGAACTCTTTCCTAAGCGCTGCAATCTCACTAATTGCTTCTTTGAGGTCTTTGGCATTACGGGACATTCCGCATTTGTTCCACATAATCTTTCCCAGACGTTTGTGGAAATGATCAACAGAATACTTGCCATCGTTATTGATTAACTTATCCAATCGTTCCCGGACATTGTTTTCTGCCTGATCAAATTCAGGAGTATCTACTGAAATAGGTCCTGTTCTAATATCATCCGCTAGATAATCACCAATGGTGTAGGGCAAAACAAAATAGCCGTCGGCTAAGCCTTGCATCAGCGCTGATGCTCCTAGACGGTTTGCACCATGATCAGAGAAATTAGCTTCACCTATGGCATATAAACCAGGGACAGTCGTCATAAGATTATAATCAACCCAAATACCTCCCATGGTGTAATGTACTGCTGGGAAGATCATCATAGGGGTTTCATATGGATTTTGATCTATGATCTTCTCATACATTTGGAATAAGTTACCGTATTTACTTTTTATGATCTCTTTTCCCAATTTTGTCACAAGCGTGGCATCATTCTCATTTAATCCCTTTACATGAGCTTGTTCTTTTCCGTATCGCTGAATGGCCGCTGCAAAGTCCAAATAAACAGCTTCACCGGTAGCATTTACTCCAAAACCGGCATCACATCGTTCTTTTGCAGCCCTTGAGGCGACATCACG
>CAZHJO010000023.1:0-16707 GCA_964532755.1 uncultured Maribacter sp.
TTTACCGATGCCATGTTCGAAATGCCAAGTACCGGCGAAACGGAATTCAAGGTTTCCAAACCTTATGCCGAGAATAAATTGTCTCATGAGACAATCAAGAAATTAAAGGCAGTTTCTTAGTTTTATTACCTTTCCTTTTTTACTTAGCTTTAGTTTTGTAGTCACCATTGCTAAAAGATCCATACTTACCTTTTTAATGATTTTCTCATCCATGTATAGTCCATGTCCATAACTTGGGATAATCTCTTTTTCTATTTCAAGTAGATCGCACCATTTTTCCGAAGGTATATTGGGATCCTTTTTACCATATACCAAGGTAATAGGTATGCTGGGCTTTTTTGTCTCCATCCTAATTCTGGTTGCTGATACGGCATACAATGATTTCATAGGTAGTCCCAATAAATTTGCTTTCCAAGCAATAGTACCTCCCGAACTGAATGTTAAATAATGACTGGGTTCTTTTTCCCTTTTTATTAACTGTGCAACCGCTGTATCAATACCACCATTTCTGAAACTAGCATGCAACTTTTTTTCAGCATTGTCATTCACTTCTATATTTGCCAATTCACGGATATCGTAATAGGTTATTTCAAAATATTGTTGAAGATACCCTAGATAAGAAGTTATCCATAGTCCTTTTTTTGCGCCCCACATGTCTGAAACTATTACCAGTTTTTCTGCCATGATGTTGTTTGATACCAGGTTAGTTTATAGGTACAAATTGATGATTTAATAATCGAAACAACTATTTATTGGTTCATTGGAGGTAAATCCTCGATATAGACCCCATTTTCGACCCCTTTTCTCTTCTATTGATTAGCGATTTTGCTTATTAAAATCCATTTTTAATTGAGCTTTTTATTAGTGTTAAAGCGCTTATTTATTCGTTTTAGTAAAAACGAAAATCCCTTATTTAAAATCGCTTTCCTATTGATAAACCTAGTCTGGGATACATATCCGGAAAATCTAGATAACCAGTAGGGTTGGAATTCCCTTTGTTTATATTGACCCCTCCCCCTGCCATAAGATCAACATGCCAATTATCCTTAATGCGTATTTTAATGCCAGCCGCCAATCCCATCCCCCAGCCTGTTTCTTTCTCTTCTTGCAATACAGATTCCCTGGAATAAACAATGGCATTACCTTCGACGAAAAATCCAGCCGCTCGTCTTTGTCCAAAATAATACCGATAATAAGGGAAAATTGCCTTGTCAAATGTTATAATATCCGTTGCATAATTAGGACCGGCGGAATTAATCAAGAAACCTGCAGATAGGCCCACGGCCGATTTGTTTCCTAGAATGCGCTCGTAAGATAATTCGGGATAACCACCGGGCAGGTAGAGCGTATTCAGTTTTATCTCATTAAACCCAAACCTTTTTCCAGGTTCACTTTGTGAATATCCAACAGATATAATCCCAAAAAATAATAAGGGTATTGCTTTGTTCATTTTTTGAAGTTTAAATAAAAAACAAAGGAATTTAGAGGTATGGCTGTCAATCAATAAGAAAACAAGTCGCATAGATTTTGGCTGTTTTAGTTAGATTACAAACCTATGAAAGGGTTTTATAATGAAAGTCCGAAATAATCCAAGTTGGAAATAATTGGACATACTAAGTTGCCTGTTTTCTGAATTGGGATGGAGTTTTACCGGTTATTTTACCAAAGGCATTATAAAAAGTTGACTTGGAATTAAACCCACATTCCAAACCTATGGCCACTATGGTGTAGTTGTTGAATTCCGCATTTAAAAGAGCCTTTTTTGCTTCCTCGACTCTCAATTGATTGATGTAATCCGAAAAATTTCCTTTGAAATTCTCATTTATCAGTTTCGAAAGACTACTTGTGCCCATTTTTACTTCTTCGCCCAGTTTTTCCAAAGTTAAACTGGAATCAAGATATCGCTTGTTCGTATTTATAAACTCATCAATTCGCTTAAATGTGCTTTCTGACTTATTGGTTCGCCCCTTCAAGTCTTTATTGGAAGTTGCGAATCTTCCAGGTTCGCCAGTTTTCCTAAGACTAGCGCGTAATCCTATTCTATCCTTAAGAACCACATATCTAAAAAAGCCTTGGTATCCTACCCAATAAATCAGAATAGATGAAGAAAGCCGCAAGGGGTAATACGTGTAAGGGGGATTGTAGGTATCTGAGAATGTATTAAATGCTACTGCAATTATCCAAAAAAGAAATACGATTCCACCCAATTGTAAGAAACGCTTTATCCACTTAAGATTGTCGTACTCCAAAACATCGGGATAAAACTGTTGATATTTGTACAGGATACGAATGGATTTCACAAACAAGAAAACCGAATAAGCAAGGGCAATGGCATCTTCAACGAGATCATATGTTTTCAATATCGAACTATCAAACCGATCTTCATAGACCCCAAATATCAATATGGTCTTAAGTATCAAGGCCAGAACAAAGAGCAAGAATGATGTAATTAGGAATGGCCATCGTCTTTTCTCTATGCCAAGGAAAAAAATCAAAAAGGCATAAAACATGGGTACTATGACTATATTCCACGGAAGAGTATAATGTTCGGTCAAATGGCCCGTAAAAAGTAAGCCTTGGTCAACTAACCATGATTGTAGATTATTGAGGGAGAGAAATAGAACAAATAGATTTAGAAAAAGTACGGGTTTTTCAATTTTTTTTCTTGAAAAAAATGTGGCTATATTGAAAATAAATCCCTGTATTGCCCCAGCAATCATGAGAAAATTGAAAATGGCTGTCATTTTATCGGGCTAATTTCAATTATTTAATTGTAGTAATTCTTCGAGATATTCCCTTTTATTGGATAATCTGGGGATTTTATGTTGCCCTCCCAATTTGTCCTTTGATTTCAGCCAATCATAGAACAAATTTTCACGAGCCATATGCACCATGGGCATTTTTAGGGTGATATTGTTATACCGTTTAGCCTCATAATCAGAATTGAGCGATTTAAGGGCATTATCCAAAAACTCGGTAAAATAATTCAAGTCTTTTGGTGCTTTCCGGAATTCAATTATCCATTCATGTGCACCTTTCTCTTTACCAGACATGAAGATTGGTGCAACGGTGTAGTCTTTTATCTCGGCCTTGGTCTTTTTACAGATTTGCTTAAGTGCCTCTTCAGCATTCTCAATAATCAATTCCTCACCAAATACGTTTATATGGTGTTTGGTTCTCCCGGTAATACGTATGCGATAAGGATTTGTTGATGTAAATCGTACGGTATCCCCTATTTTATAGCGCCAAAGACCTGCGTTGGTGGTTATGATTATCACATAGTTCTTGTTAACTTCAACTTCCCATAAGGGTAGTACATTTTGATTCTCAGAGCCATAGGTGTCCATAGTTATGAATTCATAGAAAATGCCATAATCCAACATTAATAATAAATCATCTGCATTATTCCTGTCTTGGATAGCAAAGAAACCCTCAGAGGCATTATAAATCTCATAATATTTGAAACTCTTTCTTGGAAGTAAGTTTTGATATTGCTCTTTATATGGAATAAAACTTACGCCACCATGAAAATACACTTCAAGATTCTCCCAAATTTGAAAAAGATGGTCTTTTCCCGTTTCTTGTAGCACATTATTCAATAGTACAAGCATCCAGGAGGGCACGCCTGCCAAACTGGTTACGTTTTCCTGAGTACTTTCATGAACGATAGCCTTTAGTTTGCTTTCCCACTCGCTCATTAAAGAAACCCTATTACTTGGAGTACTGCTAAATTCGGCCCAAAGTGGCATATTATCTATAAGGATGGCAGAAAGATCACCGAAAAAAGAACCGTTGTCTTGATAAAGCTCTTTACTACCCCCTAGTCGAAGGCCTTTTCCGGTAAAAAGCTGCGAATTCTCATTATTGTTCAGATAAAGACATAACAAATCTTTTCCCGATTTATAATGGCAATCTTCCAATGCCTCCGTACTTACCGGAATAAACTTACTCTTGGCATTTGTAGTACCGCTACTTTTAGCAAACCATTTTATCGATGTTGGCCAAAAAATATTCTGTTCGCCCTTTCTTGTGCGCTCAATTAAGGGTTCTATCTCTTCATAGGAAACAATTGGAACCCTTTCCCTAAAGGTCTCATAGTTTGCAATGGACTCAAAATCGTATTTCTTTCCAATTTCAGTGTCCTCGGCAATTTCCAATAGTTGATGCAATACCTCTTCTTGTACCTCCCCAGGGTACTTTAAAAAAAGCTCTATCTGGTGATAGCGTTTTTTTAACAGCCATGATGCAATGGAATTAAATAATGGTATTGGCATTTTTGGGTATCTTTAGCAAGCTAAAAATAGCTTATATAGTTATCATTTTCAAATAGATTATCCAATAAGAATTTCTTATATGCAATACAAAGGAGTACTACGAAAAATGCAAACCGAAATAGGGCACCCAATTCAATATTACATGCTCTTTGAAGATGACTTTTTAAACGTGAACCAGATTTTGAATAAGGAATTGCGGGTAGATTTTGTAAAATACCAATGTCTCAGTTGCGGTGAAGACCGCCCCATTTTTAGACAAGGTTTTTGTAAAACCTGCTTTTTCGAAACACCTTCTGCAGGGGATTGGATTATGCGTCCTGAGCTTAGCACTGCCCATTTAGGGAAGGAAGATCGCGATTTGGAATATGAAAAAAAAGTGCAATTGCAACCTCATATTGTGTATCTAGCAAACTCAAGCAATATAAAAGTCGGCGTAACCCGCAAAACCCAAGTACCTACAAGATGGATAGACCAAGGTGCGCATGAAGCTATTGAAATTGTAGAAGTTCCCAATAGATATTTGGCAGGCATTACCGAGGTAGCCCTAAAGAATCATTTGGGAGATAAGACCAATTGGCGAAAAATGCTCACCAACGCTGTTGATGACGAAGACCTGCTAGCATGGCGCGATAAACTAAAACAGTACATCCCGCGTGAAGCAAAGGAATATTTTTTAGAAAACAAAAACGAGACCCATATGGAGTTTCCCGTACTTAAATACCCTAAAAAGGTAAAAAGCCTTAACTTGACAAAAACACCTAGTTTTAAAGGTATTCTACAAGGCATTAAGGGGCAATATCTCATATTTCAAGATAATACCGTATTCAATATTCGCGGTAGCGAGGGGTACTATATTTCCCTTGGTATTAGTTGATTGTATCGTTTTTGGAATTGGCAGTATCCTTCTTCTTTTTTCCTCCCAACAATCCGCCTAAAATACTTTTTGCCGCATCCTTAACCGGGTCCTTTTGGGGAACGGATAATGTATCTGCTTCTTGGCCAATCGAATCTTTGGTTTGTTTAGTCCCCCCTAAAATTCCGCCTAAAACTTCTTTTACCGCTTCCTTGTTTTGGTCCTGCCGTGATGCAGCGGTAGAGTCTTCTTCAGGTGAATTATCCGATAAGACACTTTCTAATAACCCGCTTGCCTTCTCCTTTCCCTTATTGATCAACTTCTGTTTTTGAATGTCGATTAATTTCGAAGTCAAGTTCTTTACCCCAGAAGTTAAATCGGTAGACACCTCAGGGCTAGTATAGTATCCCCCGATATTCGCTATGACAGGAATGGTCAGATTGTCAAGTTCTTTTTCGTCAATTTTGGCAATTAGACTATTTACCTCATCCCCCAAGTATTTGGCCGGGACATCCAAAGTTGCTTGGTAATTCAATTTTCTGTCGAAGGTATGGCTACCATCTACATTGATCGAAATATCTTCATACTTTATCGAAAACGGCTTCACTTTTACAGTGCCATCCTCGAAAGAAAGTGCGGTTTTCAATCCCTTTAAATCAAGTTTATTCAACTTGATGAAATTGAGCTTATTCCCTAATGTAGAAAGCACTTTTGCTTGATCCGCATTAATTTGCGTAGACAATAATTCAGCCAGTACCTTACCCGTTATGGTGTTAAGATCGGGTGTAAAATCATTGTTTAGATTGCCTGATAATTCTATATCAGAGTTTAACTTTCCTTGCAACGCACTGGCTACCGGAGCCAAAAACTTGAACAACTCCAATGATTTGAAGCTTTCCCCGATACCCAATTGGTCCATACCCAATTTCATAGAAAAGGAAGGGACCTCGTTTTTCGTAGAGACCTCACCATCAAAGCCGACCGTACCATTGAAGAGAGAAGAGGTCATATTGGTGAGTACTGCCCTTTCATCAACAATCCTTAAATTTCCTCTTACATCCTTCAAACTAAGATTGTCATAGATAACCGTCCCAGCGTTCGCATTGATGTTACAATCCAAAAAAGATGGGATTTTCAACTGTTCTTCAGTAGGAGTACCATTTGGATCAATCTCTTCCTCATTCATAAAATCGTTTACTGCAAAGGTGTTGGATCTAAGATTGAAATTACCTTCAACTTTTTCATCATTGAACATATAACCCAATAGATTGTCTATGGTGCCTGTGGCATTGAAATCGGTTTGACCCGTAGTTCCCTGTAGTTCATTCAAAGTCACTGTAGATGGATTGAAGGTCATTGCTGTATTTTGAATTTTTACAGGATTCCGGATTTCAGAGGATTCGTATTCAAAATCAGTTAGCTTTAATTTACCCGATGTCTTGGTGTTTTCGTATTGCTTTCTCTCGATGGAGGCCATATCAAAAGCGGTCGTTACATCGGCATTCAAAACTCCGGAAAGTTTTAAATCTGCAGGGACTGGATATGCCTTTGAAATATTGGCCAAGTTCAAAATACCATCAATCTGCGCATTGACTTTGGAATTACCCATTAGATCTGTGATTTTGGAGGTTAGATTGAATCTATCCTGGTCGATCATAAATGAAGCTTTCCTCATGTCTATATAAGTGTCTTCAGAAATACCGGTCAGGTTATTCACCGAAAGATCTAACTGAATTTCCCGTACTGTTTTGGGTAGATCGGGATATTTGAACGAAGCATTATCTGATTTTATATCGATCTTGAATTTTGGAATATGTTCATCATCAACCAGTCCTTTAAACTCACCTTCGACTATACATTCTCCACTAGTTTCCACGTTCTCAATGTTTTTTGCATAGGTCTCGGGTATCAAAGCCAGGAAATTCTTAAAATCGGAAGATGGGGTTTTGAAGTTAATATCAACTTCCTGGTTTTCTTCATTTACCTTAACAAAACCATCAAAGATCAAAGGCAATTGATTTACTATTGCCTTATTTTTCAAAAAAGTATATTTATCCTCTTTTAGGTCTATACCAATAAGGGCATCCAGTTTAACTTTGTTCTTATTAAGATAATTCGTGCTATTCATTTCAAAAGTGACCAAAGCTTCGGTTTCTGTATCCAATTCTGACGTTGTTACCGAAAGATCACCCAAACCGCTATGTGCAATTTCGGAAACCACCAAATAAACCTTAGCGACCTTATCATCATATATGACTTCTGAATTTGTAATTTCATAAGACTGTAAATTCAAGGTAAAACCTTCAGACGATTCCAGTTCTTCATTACCATCCTCATTCGCTATTTCATAATTCGCATGCTCATCTTCATTGACTATCACATGAATTTTGGCCCCATCAATTACTAAACTTTTGATACCTATAGCTTGCCCAGCGCCCTTAAATAAATCACCAATGCCCATTGTTAAATCAACTCGCTCTGAGGCAAAGAGCGTATCCCCTTCAAACGGTTCTTTATTAATCAGTGTTATATTCTTTAGTTCAACTTTCGCATTGGGAAAGCTTCTAACAAGGCTTAACTTGGCCTCAGAAAAGTCCAAGGTGGCATTCACATTATTGTTTACATTATTTTTGAGGATGTCGCCTATTTTCGCCTCCAACAGAAACGGTGTAGCAATAATGATTCCTACAAAAACCAACAATACTACGCCTATAATTTTCAGGATTTTCTTCTTCATGTTACTACAGCTGTTTATCTAGGACTATAACTCTTGGAAAGAAGGAATATTTTATGTTTCCAAATTTATTTCTTCCCCAGTTTTTAGCCCAAAGCGTTTTCTAATAACATATACGAAGAAATAAAGAAAAGGGGTGTCTAAGAAGGCAATTAATACTTTAAACAAGAAACCGCTGATGACTAAACCATAAAACATGCTCCAGGGTAACACCTTAAAAAGACAAAGAAGGCTCACAACAGTAAAAGTATCTATGAACTGGGATAAAAATGTTGAAAAATTATTCCGTAACCACAGGTGTTTCCCTTTCGTCAATCGTTTCCAAAAATGATATATGGCAATATCTACGTATTGTGCGAATAAATAGGCCAGCATTGAGGCCAAAACAGCAACAGGTGATAGTGCGAATACCGTACTAAAGACCTCATTATCAACTGGTGAGTTTTCTATTGCTGGAACAAAATCGGCCAAAAATACAATGCCCATTGAAAAAAAAGATGCGAATATACCAGCTGTGACTATCTGATTGGCTTTCTTTTTACCAAAAATCTCGGAAATCAGGTCAGTTATCAAAAAAGTAATCGGATAAGGTAAAATACCTACTGAGATTTCAAACAGCGGTGCGCCAAAAGCCTCTAATTCTCCAAATGGTTTCCAATAAAAAAACTTTTGAAAGATTAAATTGGACACTACCAGTGAGGTAATGAACATTGCACCCAGATATAGATAAATCTTATAAGCTAGTTTTTTATCCTTCCGGTTCATTTCTTATTTTATATCCAACATAAAAGGCATTCTAGCCTGTACTCCTTTTTGTTCTAATGTTGATTTTATTGACCTAAGGATATCGAAGGTTTCCTCACCTATCTCCTCTTTAATAAGGCTTTGTCCTATTTTAGATTTCGCACCGCTCATATCCTCCAGGAATTTTTCGAATCCCGTCTTATATTTTGGGTATTTTTTAATTCCGTAAGATTCAATTTCAGCCAATTCGGCGGCCGCGGCAATGGCTTCGTCCAAATTACCGAGCTCATCGATTAATCCTAAATTCTTAGCCTCTATACCACTCCATACCCGTCCTTGAGCCATGCTATCGGCCAGTTCTACAGTAATATTTCGGCCTTGTGCAACACGTTCAAGAAAAGTATTATACGTTTGCTCGATACCATCTTGGACCACTTTCCTAAATTCAGCGGTCATCGGTTCAAAAAATGAATAGTCGACAGAATTCTTGTTTGTACCTACCTGCTCAGCATTAATCCCAATATCTGCCGCAAGTTCATTGATATTGGGAATGGTTCCAAAAACCCCAATTGAACCAGTAATTGTAGTTGGCTCAGCATATATCTTATCGGCTCCAACTGCAATATAATACCCGCCGGAAGCGGCTACATTCCCCATTGATACCACGACAGGTTTCTTTTCTTTGGCCAGCTCAACTTCCCGCCAAATAATATCTGATGTCAAGGCACTACCACCTGGCGAATCAACGCGTAAAACTATGGCTTTTACCTTTTCATCATCACGAGCTTTTTTGAGAGCTTTCGTAATTATACCTTGGCCAATTATATCTGGGCCGCCTTCACCATATAAAATTTCACCTTGAGCGAAAATTACGGCAATTTTATGAGTACTTTTTTTTGATTTCTTGTTGGAGCGCTTGGTATAATCCTTCAGCGCTACATAATTAATTTCATCCTCAGGTGCTAAGGATATAGCTTCACGCAGCTTGGCCTCATATTGGTCAAAAAACAAAATATCATCAACAAGTCCTGATGCCTTGGCATATTTTGGAGCTCTACCACCCAAAGTATCGGCTATAATGTTAACATTCTCCACACTTATGTTCCTTCCTTCAGAAATATCAGCAACCATTGTATTCCATAAAGAGCTTATCAATTCCTTGATTTGGGTTCTATTGGCGTCACTCATCTCATTTGCAAGGAATGGTTCAACGGCACTTTTGTATTTCCCATGACGAACCACCTCCATCTTTACCCCGGTTTTCTCTTGCAAATCCTTATAAAACAAAACTTCAGTTGACAGTCCTTTGAAATCCATTGCACCAACAGGGTTCAAAAAGATAGAATCGGCCACACTTGCCAAATAGTAATCTTTTTGCATATAAAAGTCACTATAGGTATAAATGAACTTTCCACTTTCCTTGAAATCTTTTAATGCGTTACGTATAGTTTGGGTTTGGGCAAGCCCAGCCATGATAAAATTATTACTGATACTAATACCTTTTATGTCCGTATCGGTTTTTGCTACTTGAATGGCCTGTACAATTTCATCCAATCCTTGTGCTTGACCAAAAAAACTTGAAAATGGATCATCACTGTTCCCGACATAATCATTAATGGGTTGTGCCATATGCAGTTCTAAAATAGAATTATCCTTTACTACAACACCTTCATCAGAGCTCCCTAACAAACTCATAAAAAGCAAGAACATAATTAATATAATTCCAAAAGCGATTAAACAGCCAAAAATGGCCGCTAAGAGATTCCTCAAAAAATTCATTACAATCCAATTTTTATTACCGATCAAAGATAACCAAAGTGAAATTGTTTTGTTTACTTTGTTTCTTTATTATGAATGAACTTAAAAAGGTATACATTTCTATTGGGAGTAATCTTGGTAATCGCCTCCAAAACCTGCAGGATGCGGTCTTTCTCTTGGGGAAGGAAGTTGGTATGCCGAAAAAGGTTTCCAAAGTCTATGAAAGCTCTTCATGGGGATTTGATGCACCTGATTTTTTAAATGCATGCCTAGAACTCGAAACCTATTTAACACCTGGTATCTTACTGGAGAAAATTCTGAACATCGAGAAAAAAATGGGCAGGGTACGAACTCAGGAAAGGGATTATGCTTCCAGGAATATAGATATTGATATTCTATATCATGGGAATGAAATACTGCAATCCGATAATCTAATCATTCCACATCCCAAGCTCCATGAGCGTAAGTTCGTTCTTTTACCACTTGCCGACATCGCACCACAGTTTTACCATCCGGTCCTGGGCAAAGACACTAGAAATCTGATACAGGAGTGCAAGGACGAAGGCCAAACGTTGAAAACCAAATTAAAACTTTTTACATCGGAGGAAGAGCTTTTTTCAAATCTGAGTTTTATCGCTATCGAGGGAAATATTGGGGCCGGCAAGACCACATTAGCGAACAAAATTGCAGAAGACTACAAAGGCAAGTTGGTACTGGAACGCTTTGCAGACAATCCTTTTTTACCCAAATTTTATGAGGACCAAACGCGATATGCATTTCCTTTGGAAATGTCTTTTTTAGCTGACCGTTATCAGCAGTTCACCGATGATACCGCTCAATTTGACCTTTTTAAGAACTTTATGGTCAGTGATTACGATATTTATAAATCACTGATTTTTGCCCAGGTCACCTTGCACAAAGATGAATTCAATCTCTATAGGAAACTGTTCAACCTTATGTATAAAGAGGTGAAAAAACCACGGATCTATGTATATCTATATCAATCTACCGAACGTTTGTTAAAAAATATCAAAAATCGTGGAAGAGTCTATGAACAAAGCATTGAACCATCATACTTGGACAAAATAAATAAAGGCTATTTTGAATTTTTCAAAAGTTATCCTGAACAAAACACCTTGATAATCGATGTCGGGGAATTGGATTTTGTCTCTCGTTTAGAGGATTACAATACGATAATCGACAAGATTAAGAATTTTGCCATCGACTTGAAGATCTAAGAAATAATTCACATATTTCTTGTGTAGAATCTAAGGTTTTCCTTAATTAGCACTCTCAATAGCGTAACTAACTAACTCAAACTATATATCGAAAAACCCTGATTTAAACATCGGGGTTTTTTATTGGTTCAATTTTGACCAAAGGTCCCAAACTACAATTCCAACACTGACTGAAATATTCAAGGAGTGCTTGGTACCATACTGGGGTATTTCCAAAACCCTGTTACTGTTGTTTACTACTTCCTGCGACACACCTTGCACCTCATTACCGAATACGAGCGCATATTTTTCTGATTTTTTAACTGAAAATAGGTTAAGCATTTCAGCCTTATCTGCCTGCTCGACCGATACGATTTGATACCCATTGGTTTTTAGTTCCTCTACCAAGTCCAACGTATCCCTTCTATATTCCCAAACAACACTCTCTGTAGCCCCTAGAGCAGTTTTTCGAATATCCTTATGTGGCGGGGTGGCCGTAATACCGCAGAGGTATATTTTTTCGATAAGAAAGGCATCAGCAGTTCTAAATACCGAACCAATATTGTTCAAACTTCGAACATTATCAAGGACAATACTAATTGGGGTTTTCCCCACCTCTTTAAAGGCCTCAATATCCAAACGGTTTAATTCTTCATTTTTTAGTTTGCGCATTTTTTGGTTTTGGTATAAGCTCTGAATAAAACAGGAAAGTGAATCCTATATATTTTGATGGGATAAACTTTTTCAAACATATTAACAATGATGACTTTTACAGGCCAAAATTGGTATTTTCGTTTTACGAAGTACGATACAAAAATAAGTTATTCAAATCGCTTTGAAAAAGACCGATAAAACAAAAAAGGTGACACCTTTAATGCAACAATACAATACCATCAAGACCAAATATCCTGATGCATTGTTGTTATTTCGTGTAGGTGATTTCTATGAAACTTTCGGTAAGGATGCAGTTAAGGCCTCGAAGATATTGGGTATTATCCTTACCCATAGAAATAATGGTGGTGATCGTACAGAACTTGCAGGCTTCCCCCACCATTCACTAAACACCTATCTTCCTAAGCTGGTAAAGGCTGGTCAACGCGTGGCTATATGCGACCAATTGGAAGACCCAAAACTTACGAAAAGTATTGTAAAGAGAGGTGTGACTGAATTGGTTACACCAGGTGTTGCTTTAAATGATGATATTTTAAATGCAAAAACCAACAATTTTTTATGTGCCGTTCATTTTGGTAGAAAATTATTGGGGGTTTCTTTTTTGGATATTTCTACTGGGGAATTCCTGACCGCTGAAGGTAATGAGGAGCAAATAGACAAGCTACTTCAGAACTTTGATCCCAATGAAATTTTGGTTTCCAAAGCCCACAAAAAAGAGTTCTTGGCGGTTTTCGGTAATAAATTCCACACCTTTTTCACCGAAGATTGGCTGTTTCAAGAAGATTATGCCGTCGAAATGTTGACAGGCCATTTTAAGACCACTACCTTAAAAGGGTTTGGAGTAGACCAATTAAGTCACGGAATTATCGCCTCAGGTGTTGTATTGCACTACTTATCCGAAACCCAGCATAGACAACTTCGGCATATTAATACCTTGAAACGTATTGCTGAGGAAGAATACATTTGGATGGACAGGTTCACCATTAAAAACCTTGAGCTCTACCATTCTACCCATGTAAACGCTGTTACCTTATTGGATGTCATTGATAAGACCATTTCACCCATGGGTGGCAGATTGTTGAAACGTTGGTTGGCACTACCACTAAAGAACATCGAAAAGATAAGAAGGAGGCATCAAGTAATTTCCTATCTGACCCAAGATGAAACTGTTTTGCACAAATTGCAGCACAACATTAAACAAATGGGGGATCTGGAGCGGCTTATTTCAAAAGTAGCTACCGGAAAGATAAATCCCAAGGAAGTCATTCAACTTAAAAACTCCTTGGAAGCGACCATCCCTATTAAACAACTAACAACGACTTGTGGGATCGAGGCCCTAAATTTAATAGGTGACCAAATTCATTCCTGTGATTTGCTACGGGCCAAAATCAAAGAAATGGTCAATGAAGAGGCACCGTTAAATGTATTGAAAGGTAATGTGATTGCTCAGGGATATTCAGAGGAATTGGACGAACTTCGCGGATTGGCCTTTTCAGGGAAAGAGTATCTCGACAAAATGTTGGAACGAGAGACCGAGCGAACCGGCATTTCTTCATTGAAAATAGCATCGAACAATGTATTTGGTTATTACATCGAGGTAAGAAACACGCACAAAGACAAAGTCCCTGAAGAATGGATCCGTAAACAAACCCTCGTAAGTGCGGAACGATATATAACAGAGGAGTTAAAGGAATACGAAGCCAAGATTCTTGGGGCAGAAGAACGTATTCTGCACTTGGAACAACAATTATTCGCACAGTTGGTTGTTTGGATGCAAGAATATATTGTGCCTGTACAGAACAATGCGCAACAAATAGCTACATTGGATTGTCTTTGTGGATTTACACAATTGGCAAAAGATAATAATTATAACGAACCTCAGCTTAATGATTCCACAGCCTTGGAAATCCTTGGTGGGCGTCATCCCGTAATCGAAAGGCAATTACCTCTTGGCGAAACCTATATTCCCAATGATGTTAGCCTAAACCGCGAAAACCAACAGATCATAATGATCACCGGGCCAAATATGAGTGGTAAATCAGCCATATTACGACAAACGGCCTTAATTGTATTATTGGCACAAATTGGTAGTTTCGTACCTGCTGAATCTGCTAAAATCGGTTATGTAGATAAAATTTTTACCCGGGTTGGTGCCAGTGACAACATCTCTATGGGGGAGTCTACATTCATGGTCGAAATGAACGAGACCGCATCTATTTTAAATAACCTTTCCGAAAGAAGTCTTATTCTCTTAGATGAAATTGGGCGGGGTACCAGCACCTATGACGGCATATCAATTGCGTGGGCCATATCTGAATATTTACATGAGCATCCGGCTCGGGCCAAGACCCTTTTTGCAACCCATTATCATGAACTCAATGAAATGGCATCTACCTTTGAACGAATTAAAAATTATAATGTCTCGATAAAAGAACTTAAGGACAAGGTACTGTTTCTACGAAAACTCAGACCTGGCGGTAGCGAACATAGTTTTGGTATACATGTGGCTAAAATGGCTGGTATGCCCCAACAGGTAATCCACAAAGCCAACAAAATTCTAAAGAAATTGGAAAAATCCCATTCCAGTGAGGAATTAACGGATAAGTTACAATCGGTCCAAAACGAAATGCAACTCAGTTTCTTTAATTTGGACGACCCCTTATTGGAACAGATCAAGGAAGAAATAACCCATTTGGATATCAATACACTCACCCCTGTTGAGGCCCTGATGAAGCTTAATGAGATCAAACGATTACTTACCAAAAACAAGAAAGCCAGTTCGTAAAATTTTGTCTGCTTTTTCAATAAATTTCTTTGCCTTTTATAGAAATGTATTAAATTTGCATCCGCATCTTTGATGATGTGCAGTTCTTTTAAATTGCGAAAATAGCTCAGTTGGTAGAGCATCACCTTGCCAAGGTGGGGGTCGCGGGTTCGAATCCCGTTTTTCGCTCATTGATTTCTACCTTCTGCCTATGGCTCTGACGCCATACCTTCGGTAGAAAGGCTCGAGTGGTGGAATTGGTAGACACGTTGGACTTAAAATCCAATGGCCATTATGGCCGTATGGGTTCAAGTCCCATCTCGAGTACAAAAAGCTTCACAAACCGTGAGGCTTTTTTTGTTTATATCCCTATTTAACACTCCTTATTTGGCTACCTTTAGTGTATCTAAAATTGCTTGATGAAGAAGAAGCTACTAAAGACTATAGGAACACTTTTGGTTTTGCCAATACTACTTATTCTTATCTGTAATATAGCTATAGATGCGGCAACAAAGGGCAAAACTTTCTCTTCCCTTGAGAACGTCCCCAAAAATAGGGTTGGTCTGGTTTTAGGCACTTCAAAGAAACTTGTCTCTGGCCAGGCGAATCCGTATTACACCAATCGTATAAATGCAACTATTGCACTTTTTAAGGCCAACAAGATTGATTTTGTTCTGGTTAGTGGCGATAATGCCAGTATTTATTATAATGAACCCAGTACTATCAAAAAAGATCTTATTGCAAAGGGTATTCCTGAAAAAAACATTTTTCTGGATTACGCAGGGTTTAGGACCTTGGATTCAATGGTTCGGGCCAATGTGGTTTTTGGATTGGATAGCGTCACCGTCATTTCCCAGAAATTCCATAATGAACGGGCCATATATTTAGCAAAACAGAAGGGGTTGAAAGCCATAGGATTCAACGCCAAGGATATTAAAGGACAGCAAGGGTTCAAAGTACATTTTAGGGAATACTTTGCGCGCGTAAAAGTGTTTATTGACCTATTACTAAATACAGAGCCAAGATTCTATGGCAATAAAATTGAAATAAAATAGCCAATCCAATCATATCGATTAAAAAGTTTATTTTAGACTGAATAATCACCAATAATGTCTAAACTAAAAATACTCCTTAAAAACCTAGGTCCTGGTCTATTGTTTGCAAGTATGGCTATTGGCACTTCCCATTTGGTCCTGTCTACCAAAGCGGGAGCCCAATATGGATGGCTTATGGTCATCCCCATTGTCCTTGCAAATATTTTCAAATATCCATTTTTTGAGTTTGGCGTACGGTATACCAACGTAACCAATAAAACTTTGATTGAGGGCTATCTTAATCGAGGAAAAGGTTATCTATGGTTTTATGCTTTTATTACGCTGATAACGACTTTCACCATTTTGGCAGCCCTTTATACGGTAACCGCAGGGCTTTTTATCAATCTTTTTAAAATACCTGATGTTTCGATAAGTATTGTCGCTCTCGGATTGTTTTTGTTCATTAGTTCTTTGTTAATCATTGGGAAGTATAAATTCTTGGAGTTCTCATTGAAATTTGTGGTATCTATCTTGTTCATTGCCCTTATAGTAACCACTTTACTAGTGGTTTTTAGGGGACAAGTTGAAGAAGTAGAGAATTTTTCCCCACCCTCTATCTTTAATGAGGCGGGAATACTATTTCTAATAAGCCTAATG
>CAZHJO010000024.1:0-16484 GCA_964532755.1 uncultured Maribacter sp.
CTTGTACCGACTCGGGCTTAACGAACAATGAATCCTTTCCGCGCTGCCATATTTGCGATTCATGGCAAACGCTAAAATTAAAAACAGCGAAAAAAGGTTGATTCTTTTTTCTTTTTCTCCAATGACGGTCCTTACTACTTTCATCCCAAGCAGCTTCGGACTTTTCAAAATTATAATCTTCTTTTGGTCCGTTCACACAATAGTACCCTGCTCTCCGTAGGTATTCGGTGAACATTTTAACACCGCCCGGTACAATAGGTGAATAACTAGGTAAGTCAAGGGTTTCATACGGTTTATTATCAGTACCGCGCCAAGGAGCATATGTTCGCATGTTATGGGTACCTAAAGTTGTCGGATACATTCCCGTAATCAAAGCACTTCTTGCCGGTGCACAAACGGGCACGGGAGAAAAGGCATTGTCGAAAACCACACCATCCGTGGCTAAAGTCTCTATGCTCGGTAATGAAATGGTGCTATCACCATACATTGGAAAGAAATCCGGGGATTGATCTTCTGCTACCAGCCAGATGATGTTCGGTGATTCATTTTGAATTTTACGAGACACATGACGGTTACAGGCCGCCAGCCCTATAAAAATTAGGCCCAGCAATACAAATTTTAGTAAACGAAGAGCGGATCTCATTTAATACCCTTAAGAAATTCAAGACTTTGAGGTACTTGTTCCACTACTCTGGAGCACTCATCTTCGATGAACATGTACTCTACACCGAGCTCCCTTCCTCTTTTAACAATCCCTTCAATATCAACCTGTCCGGTACCTAAAACTACATTCGTTTCAACATCTTCGTGACCGGTATTATTACCTACCACTCCTTTTTCCATATCCTTTAGGTGGAATAGTACGAATTTATCGGGATACTTATTAAGCAAGGTCATAGGGTCGGCCCCACCATGCTGTACCCAATAGACATCCATCTCAAATGCAAAATATTCTGCATTATCGGCCATATAATCAAATAAGGTGTCATTTTTATAGGGTCTAAATTCATATCCATGTGCATGATATGCCAAGGTAATTCCTGATTCCTTCAATAACTTACCGGCCTTATTGAATACTGCAACAGCCTCTTTTACATTTTCGATATTGAACTCATTACCTTTATGCGGAATCCATGCACACATCACATATTTCGCACTGAATTGTTTGGCATTTTCCAGAACTTTATTCGGACTGTCTCGAAGTTCTTCGAAAGAAGCCCCCACACTAACTACATCTAAACCATATTGCGTTAATAATGCATCAAATTCCTGAAAAGAAAGGCCATAGGTTCGGCCTCCCTCCAAATTCGTCAAGCCCCAATCACTGATGGTTTTTAAAGAACCCGAGACATCCTTTTTGAATTGGTTGCGAAGGCTGTACAATTGGATCCCAATTTCCTGGGCATTCATTTTCTGTATGCCTGTTTGAAAAACGATTAGGACAATAACAATGCCCAGTATTTTTTTTATAAGTTTCATTTTATATAATTTATTTGATTAAGTCAATAGATTTCCTTCATCATCCCATTCGGCGATAATTCCCCTTTTACTTTGGTCCACACATTTTGCAATCCATTCCGGATCATAGGACACGCCATGTTGCTTTAAAACATCTTCAGGTACCCCATCCCAAACATTCGGCATATTGCCTTTGTAACCCAAATCTTCAATTCCAACTTTCGAAGTATAATAACCGGTAACCGTTAGTCCTCGCATCATATGAAAGAATTGTATTTCCAAAGGTTGTTTTTCCAAGGGCAGTTCAATATCATGAAATGCAATGTTATCCAAAATCTGCTTTTGTTGCTCTAGCGTGGCAGATTTAAACTCCACATCAAACTCAGTATTACATTTGTGGTCTAGCCACATGAGTCCGCCAAGAAGTGTCATCTGCATTTCTGGAAAATCCTTGCCAATAAATTCGATGAATTCAGGAACCTCGGCTTCTATCGGCCCACCATGGGGTTCTTTTGGAGGAAGTATTATTGTACTCAAAACCGCAATGGTCTCCATTTCATGTGCATTGAACAATTGCTCGGAATTCAATTTTTCAATCAGTTCCAATTCCTCCGGTGTTCTTCCAAAGAATTTATCCGCAGCTGTCGCAATATTTTCGGTAACAGTAGGTTTCCCCTCCGTATTACAGGCACTAAATACCAAACCGGTAGATGCAGCACCAGCTCCAAGGATAATTGTCTGTAAGCTTTTTCTTCTATCCATCCTTTAGATGTTTTGTTGTTTCAATTGTTCGATAATATAGTCAGATGCCCTCCAGGAAAGTGCTAGGATCGTCCAGGTACAATTCTTATCTGCTTGTGATACAAATGGCCCGGCATCAACAATGAAGACATTATCAACATCATGCAATTGTTGGTACTTGTTCGTAACAGAAGTCCTTGGGTCATTACCCATTCGGGTGGTGCCTACCTCATGAATGACCCCACCCGGGGTCAATAATCCATAATCGTTTTCCTTATCGGGCTTATCGCCTAAAGGTTCGCCTCCCATATTATGCAACAATTCCTCAAAGGTATCTTGCATGTGTTTAGCTTGATTAATTTCGAAATCTGACCATTTATAATTGAATTTCAGTACAGGTATACCAAACTGATCCACTGTGGTCGGATCTATTTCACAATAATTATCCTTTCGGGCAATAGCTTCTCCCCTGCCCCCAAATCCGAGTACAGATCCATAGTATTTTTTCACGTCATCCCGCAACGTTTCTCCATAACCCCCAACTTTCAATCCAAAGAATCTATTGAACTCATTGGGATCGTAACCAAAGCCGTAATTGGGCATGCCCATACCTCCCCATATTTCAATATGATAGCCCCTTGGAAAGTTCAGTTTTGAATTATCGCCCCACCAAGGTGAATACACGTGCATACCTCCTACCCCGTCTTCATTGTAGGATATTTTCCGGTTCATAAGACCAGGAATAAAACCGGCCCTACTTGCTCCTGTGGAGTCGTGTAAATATTTGCCAACGTGATCGCTGCTATTGCCCAGACCGTTGGGATGTTGTTTGCTTTTGGAATTCAATAAAATTCTTGCCGAACTACAAGCCGAAGCTGCAAGGACAACAATCTTGGCCTTTAACTTATACTCCTTACGGTCATCTTTACTGATATAGGAAACGCCCGTTGCCTTGCCCTCTTCATCTGTGGTAACTTCCCTTACGACCGAATTGACAAAAATTTTAACACGGCCACCACTCTTTTGGGCTGGAAATATCAAACAACTCCCTGCCGAAAAATCGGCATACACCGAACACGATCGTGAACATTGCCCACAATAAAAACATACACCGCGATCATCGTTGATTTTTTTGGTCAACATAGACATTCTACTGGGAATGACGGGAATGTTCGATTTCTTTGCGCTATTGATATAAAACAATTCATGCAACCTTGGTTTTGGTGGAGGCAGAAAAAAACCATCGGGATCATTAGGCAACCCTTCATTCGTGCCAAATACACCAATCAATTTATCGACTTTATCGTAGTACGGTTTTACATCATCATAACCAATGGGCCAATTATCACCATGACCATCGATATCTTTGTGTTTAAAATCCTGAGGGCCAAACCGCAGTGAAATACGTCCCCAGTGGTTGGTTCTGCCCCCTAGCATATGTGACCTGAACCAATCGAATTTGGTGCCCTCAGTATGGGTGTAGGGTTCCCCTTCGATTTCCCATCCGCCATAGGCCATATCCCACTCATCAAAAGGTCGTGTTGTATTTGCACCACGTCGCGGTGACTCATAGGGCCATTTGAATTGGGTCATTTGTTCTGGATTCTTGGGGTCAAAAAAAGGTCCAGCTTCAACTACGGCCACATTTAAACCGGCATCTGCCAGTTGCTTTGTTGCCATACCACCTCCTGCGCCTGAGCCGACAATAATGACGTCGTATAATTCCGATGATTCCTGTATTTGCATAAATAGTATTTTGCTAATTCCCCAAGTTAAAAATTTAATATTTCATAGCTGTCGTTTTTTGACAATCTGATTTAGTTCTCTCAAGATTTGATATAAAATGATAATGATTTGATAAAATAAAAGCAAACAGGTAGTTATTCCTGGACAATAAAAATCAAAACTATATATCGGTGTTAACGGAATGATATGCACTTTTCCATCTATAAAATGATAGAATAGTGTTTATTAAATCCAAAGCATACCATTAATTTTAATGCAATGGAAACTATCGTTTGTCCTAATCATAGCTGATATGGCCAGAATCGTATTAAAATGTATTGTTTTTATTGTTTTGGGGTCTACTTTCCTATCCTGTAAATCCGCCTTGATGAAGAAATCAGCGAATTTGGAATTGTCAGATAAAAAAGCCAGCGCATCTGTAAAGCATTTAATGCTGAGAATCAAGGAAATACCTAAGATTGGTTATGCCTTTGGCCATCAAGATGCCACAGCCTATGGAATGGGATGGAAAAATAATGGTGACATCTATAAAAGTGATGTCAATGAGGTTTTAGGCGACTTTCCGGCAGTCTATGGGTTTGAATTGGGGCATCTTGAACTGGGTCATAGTCAAAACTTGGATACGGTTAATTTTGGTCTAATGGGGAAACTCATAAAAAAGGCCCATAAAGACGGTGGGATTATCACGCTTAGTTGGCATCCCGATAATCCGGTAACCAAAAAATCAGCTTGGGACCCATCGCCTGCAGTTTCCCAGGTGTTGGAAGGTGGCTCAGTACATCCTAAATATAGAGCCTGGCTCTCTAGGGTAGCCGAATTCATGAACGCGCTCAAGACCAAATCCGGTAAGGCTATCCCAATTGTTTTTAGGCACTTTCATGAAATGAATGGCTCGTGGTTTTGGTGGGGCCATGGCAATTGTACCCCGGAGGAATTCAAACTACTTTGGAAAGAAACCTTTGAACTATTTACCACTACCTATGATGTTCACAATCTGTTGTACTGTTATTCGACTGATGCCGTTGGCAGCGAGGAGGAATATTTGAGATATTATCCCGGTGACGAATACGTAGATATATTGGGAATGGACCTTTACCACAAGAAGACCATAGAGGAGTATATAGAAATATTAAACGATAATCTGACCCTTTTATCAAAAATCGGGAAGCAAAAAAACAAACCTTATGCAATGACCGAAGGGGGGTTGAATATGGTTACCGTAGACAAATGGTGGACCGAAGTTTTGGATCAAAATGTGGTTGACAAGGGAATTTCATGGGCACTATTTTGGAGAAATGCTTGGCCCAATCATTATTTCGTCCCATTTAAAGGCCAAAAAAGCAGTTCGGATTTTAAGGAATTCCACAGATTACCAAATGTGCTTTTTCTTAAAAAAATCAGTAAGATAAAATAACTGGCTTTTCGGAGTCAGTATACAAAAGAGAGAGTAAACCAATTAGAATCAAATTATGGTTATGCCAGACGACCAACTAAAAACAAAAGCAATTCGAAAACTGTTCAAAGATCACAATGAATTGATCCATCGTAAAAACAAAGCAATTCCGCATCCTTCTGGAATATTCACAAAATTCAAGTACCCTATTTTAACGGCAGCACATGCACCATTGCATTGGCGATATGACCTAAATCCTAGAACCAATCCCAATGTTTTGGAAAGAATAGGTGTGAACGCCATTTTCAATGCCGGGGCCATTAAATGGGATAGCAAATATGTTTTGGTCGTAAGGGTTGAAGGAAAGGATAGAAAATCGTTCTTTGCTTTTGCCGAGAGTGAAAGCGGGATTGATAATTTTCAATTATGGGAAAAGCCCTTGATGCTACCACAAAATGAAAAACCGGACATCAATGCCTATGACATGCGCCTTACCTTACATGAAGATGGCTATGTCTATGGTATTTTCTGTACCGAAAGGAAAGACCCGACTGCTCTAGCCACTGATACATCTTCGGCTATTGCGAATGCCGGAATCATTAGGTCGAAAGATTTAAAAACTTGGGAGCGCCTGCCGGATCTTCTTTCTACATCAAATCAGCAGCGCAATGTAACCTTGCATCCTGAATTTGTTCAGGGAAAATATGCTATATATACCAGACCTCAGGACGGTTTTATAGAAACTGGCACTGGCGGAGGCATAGGTTTGGGGTATATAAATGATATATCATTACCCAAAGTAGAAAATGAGGTAATAATCAACCCCAAGGAATACCATACCATCTATGAACTGAAGAACGGGCAAGGACCTTCTCCCTTAAAGACTAAGGAAGGTTGGCTTCATTTGGCACATGGCGTCCGTAATACTGCCGCCGGATTAAGATATGTTCTCTATATGTTCATGACCGATCTTAATGACATCTCCAAGGTAATATATCGACCAGGGGGATATTTTATGGCCCCCGATGATGAAGAAATTGTTGGGGATGTTGGTAACGTTCTTTTCTCAAATGGTTGGATAGCCGAGGACAACGGTGACGTTTATATTTATTACGCCTCATCAGATACTCGCATGCATGTTGCTACATCAACAATCGATATTTTATTGGATTACTGCATAAACACTCCTGAAGACAAACTCACATCGAATGGTTCTGTAGCAAATATTTTGGATTTGATCGAGAAGAACAAAGGCCTTTATTAGTAGGATTAAAAACCCAAATTATGCCCTTTACTGACCAAATCAAATTTGCCGAGGAATTGAAGATAGAGCTACAGAACATCCTCGATTATTGGAAGGGTACTACGCTAGACCATGAGTTCGGTGGCTTTCTAGGTCGCATTGATCACAATAATGAGGTAGTAAAATATGCTCCTAAGGGCATTATCCTGAATACGCGAATATTATGGACCTTCTCAAGGGCCAATAATTTTTATGCAGATACAAGATATGATGATGAATGCCAGCGAGCCTTCGATTATTTGTACGAACATTTCAGGGATAGCAACGTTGGTGGTGTCTATTGGGAAGTAGATCATACAGGAAAACCAACTAATAGAAGAAAACAGAGCTATGGTCAGGCCTTTTGCATTTATGCCCTTTCAGAGTTCTTCAAGTATTCCAAAAATGAAAAGGCGCTTATTTGGGCATTGGAATTATACGATCTATTGGA
Source organism: uncultured Maribacter sp. (assembly GCA_964532755.1). Taxonomy (GTDB): domain Bacteria; phylum Bacteroidota; class Bacteroidia; order Flavobacteriales; family Flavobacteriaceae; genus Maribacter_A. The sequence goes on from CAZHJO010000024.1 coordinate 7,072, forward strand.
AGAAAAAGCCTTTGACAAGGAATTTGATGGCTATATAGAGGCGTTTGACGAAAATTGGAATACCATTCATGACCAGCGATTGAGTGAAAAGGATCTCAATGCACCAAAAACCACCAATACACATTTGCATATCCTCGAAGCCTACACAACCTTGTTTGAAGTTACAGGCAACAAATCCGTAGAAAAATCACTTAAAAAATTACTTACATTGTTTTTCGACAGGTTTTATGACTACAACAACCATTTAAAATTATTCTTTACTAAGGACTGGAATAATGTATCTACTGAAATCTCTTACGGTCATGATATTGAAGCTGCTTGGTTGTTGTATTATGGTGCTAAAGTGTTAAAGGACCACCTAATGATCCAAAAAACAGAGACCATGTTGGTCCGTGTAGCAAAGAGGTTCGTTTCTGAGGCCTTGGGTGTGGATTTTGGGGTGCATAACTCCAAAGATTCAGAAACCCTGGAAATTGATAGGGACAAACATTGGTGGCCGCAAGCGGAAGCCATGGTAGGGTGTATAAATGCATGGAAAGTATCCAATAATAGATCCTATTTTAATACTTGTCTTCAGATTTGGGATTTTATCAAAACCAAAATATTGGATACGGAGAATGGTGAATGGTATTTTAGATTGAATCATAAGGGCGAACCTTATATTTTTGAAGATAAGGTAGGGCCTTGGAAATGTCCTTACCACAGCAGTAGGGCCCTGATCGAAATTATTTCAATCTTGAAAGTTTAGGCACCTTTGTAGAATTTTAGCCTTATAGGCATTCCATCTTTCATAGCACCCGTTTTATTCCCGAAAAATCATTTCTATATTGGGTTGGGGTTCGTTTTTTATTTTTCTTGAAAACCCTGTTGAAATTTGCAATACTATTGAATCCGCATATAAATGCGATTTCAGAGATACCCAAATCCTTTTCTATCAGAAATTTTGAAGCATAGCCGATTCTAACCTCATTCAAGTAATCGACAAATGTCTTTCCTGTTCTTCTCTTTATAAATCGATTAAATGAAACATTACTCATATTAACCAGGTTAGCGGCTTCATTCAAAGTTATTTTTTTCGAATAGTTGTTCTGTACAAATTCATAAAGAACCTTGATCTTATTACTGCTTTCAAGGTTTATTGGCTGAACACTCAAGGTTGACAATAGCCGTTGTTTTCTAGATATTGATAAATCGTATAGAATGGAAAAGAGTTCCATAAAATTATCCATACCTCCCATTTTGGAAACCTTTAAAATTCGATCCTTTAAGGCCAGGCAGGTTTCCCTGGAAAACAGAATTCCATGCGCTGACCGATCAAACATTTCCTTAATAGGTCGCATAACACTTCGATGTAAGAATGCATCATCAAATAAATCATTCTGGAACTGTATGGTAACTTCCCGTATTTTCTTATTCTCGCACTCGTGTTGTTCCCATACATGATACAGATTGGGACCTATTAGCACAAGGTCAAGATCATCTATGATTTCCATACTATCACCAACTGTTCTGCGAACGTTTTTTCCGTTCAATACAAAATTGAGTTCCATTTCTGGGTGGTAATGAATAGGGTAATCAAAATATTCTTTGGTACGATCCCCTACCAAAAAACTATCCTCTGGGGACATAGCTATAATTTCACGATGTATTTTCTTTAGGATATCCACTTGGATTATTCGAATTCGTAATTATTAATCAATTAGTTGACAAAATACTACCATAACAATATTAATGAATTCAATAGATTTGATAATTGAAATTCCATTTTTTATGTATATAATGAAGAATAATTAAATTTTAGCGATTATTTTTTGAATAATTCATAAAATTAGACAATTGACCATAAGTTTCATTGCTCATTTGTGCAGAAATAAGCTGTGATATTTGAACATTTCGAAAATTGATTTATAATTATTGCGTTAGTTTATTTGTTTATGAACAACACCTCATGATAATAAATGGGGTGTTGTTTGTTTTAAGGTTAATTGATTACTTTCCGATTACTACCCAGATCAATTAGTTGTAGCTACTGATTCATATTATGTAATGTTTGAATATCTTTAAGCAAGTGTTCTTATTCCGATATTATGGCATCCAATAATTTTTATATTAATCGTCGAAATTTTATAAAAGGAGCAGCCGCTTCCCTAGTACTTTCTTCATTTGGTACCTATGGTTTTGAATTGATGCATTCAGAAAAGCCGATTCGCGTGGGTCTAATCGGTACCGGTTGGTATGGTAAGAGCGATTTGTTCCGGTTGATTCAAGTGGCCAATGTGAACGTTGTCTCCCTTTGCGATGTTGATGAACATATGTTGTTCGAAGCGGCAGCGTTGGTAAGTCTAAGACAACGATCTGGAAAGAAACCCAGAACCTATTCGGACTATCGTAAAATGTTGGCTGAAAAAGATTTGGATATAGTATTGATCGGCAGTCCAGACCATTGGCATGCACTACAAGGCATCGAGGCCATGAAATCCGGTGCACATGTTTATTTACAAAAACCCATAAGTGTTGATGTCATTGAGGGAGAAGCCTTGGTTGCAGCCGCTAGAAAGTATAATCGAGTTGTACAAGTAGGTACACAAAGAAAAAGCACACCACACTTAATTCAAGCAAAAAAGCAAATTATAGCTACGGGTTTATTGGGTAAAATATCGCATGTTGAAATGTGCTGCTATTATCATATGAGGGCCAATGGAAATCCCCCTATACAGGCTATACCCGATTATTTTGATTACGAGATGTGGACAGGTCCGGCTCCGCTGCGGCCTTTTGACGGACTTCCCCATCGCGGGTGGTGGAGAACCTTTATGGAATATAGCAACGGGATCATGGGGGATATGTGTGTGCATATGCTTGATACCGTTCGCTGGATGTTGGATTTGGGTTGGCCAGATCGCATCTCATCATCAGGAGGGATCTATGTTCAAAAAAATGGCAAATCAAATACCGCCGATACACAAACAGCTATTTTTAGTTTTGATGAGTTGGATTGTGTATGGAACCATAGATCATGGGGTATTCCTGCAGATCCTGAATATCCGTGGTCCTTTAAGATTTATGGAGAAAATGGAACCTTAAAAGGCAGTACCATGAAAGCCGATTTTATCCCACGAGGTAAAGGTGACCCTGTTCATTTTGATGTGCTTTATGAGAAAGCAAAATACCCGGAAGATGTCACCGAGAAAGATATTGAGCTGAACGCAGCACCAGCTACTAGAGCCCATATGCTCGATTTTCTCGCTGCTATTGATAAGGGAACCAGGCCAATAGCTGATATTGAGGAAGGGCATATTTCCACAGCCAGTTGTATTTTGGCCAATATGGCAATGAAGGTCAATAGACGCTTGGTATATGACCCAACTAAAAAAATCATTGTCGATGATGCTGAGGCAACCTCATTGCTCGCAAGACCATACAGACAACCTTGGGAGCACCCCCATCCCGATCAATTCAAATAACAAGTGTTCTGATTATTACAAGGAGCAGTTAAACATCCTTCAATTCCTTTAAAATGATCTCAATACTCTTCTTGGCATCCCCAAACAACATTTTGGTATTATCCTTAAAAAACAGCGGATTCTGAATACCGGCATAACCAGGATTCATACTTCTTTTCAGGACAATTACATTGTTGGTCTTGGACAATTTCAATATAGGCATACCGTAAATCTTACTCGAGGGATCCTCCAAGGCAGACGGATTGACAACATCATTGGCCCCGACCACAATGGCGACATCCGTTGATTCCAAATAGCTATTGGCTTCATCAAGATCCAACAATTTATCATAGGAAACATCGGCCTCGGCCAATAAAACGTTCATGTGACCGGGCATTCTGCCTGCGACAGGATGTATGGCATATTTAAACTCCACATCTTTGTTTTCCAAGTTTTCCTCGAGCTCCTTGACAATTTTTTGAGCCTGGGCGACCGCCATTCCATAACCTGGTATAATACATACCCTTTGGGAATATGCCAGTTGTATGGCCAAATTTGAAGCTGAAATCTCCTTGGCGTTTCCTTCAACCAGATTACCCTCTCCTTTGGTAGCGGAAAAATTACCGAAGAATACATTTAAAACGGGCCGGTTCATAGCCTTGCACATCAGTAATGTCAAAATAATGCCCGAAGAACCGACCAAGACACCGCCCAGAAGCATCAACTTGTTATCTGTTATTATCCCTGATATCGCGGCTGTAATTCCTGTTAGGGCATTAAGCGAAGCAATGACTACTGGCATGTCGGCACCTCCGATCGGAGCGACAAATGTAATGCCATATAATAATGAGAGCACTGAAAACAGGACGGTCTGGGATGTACTCAGATATCCATTGTATGAAAAGACAACTATTAAACCAATCGCGACTAACAGCATTAAAATATTCAATACCGTATTGAAGGGTATTTTTAAATGATGGTCTTTTAATCTTCCACTTAGTTTGCCATAAGCTACCATACTTCCTATGAAGGCCACAAGGCCTAGAAAAAGATTCAATAGAACGATTCCGAGTTCAGTGGGTTCACCGGAAAAATGATAGTTTACCATCCAAACCAATGAAATGAGTGCCGCTGATAATCCTCCAAAGCCATTAAATAAGGAAACCATTTCAGGCATGGCGGTCATAGGTACTTTCTTTGCCGAAAAAATGCCGATAAGGCCCCCAACAACAATACCAAATGTAATGTACACGTAGTTGTTATCTTGGGTTTCCACAGGATAAACCAAGGCAACGAGTACACCCAAGCCCAAGGCTACTGCGGCCAACCTGTTACCATTACTTGCAGAATCAGGATTCGATAATTTCCTGAGGCCCACGATCAATAAGACCGACGCTATGAACAATACGACATCCAGTATAACTATATTCACCTTATTTCCTTTTTTTCTTATTGAACATTTCCAACATTCTGCTAGTCACAGCTAGGCCCCCTATTAAATTAATGGTTCCTAATATGATTCCCAATGTTGCCATTATCAACGGAAAATAATCTGTGGGTTCAGTAACCCTGATCAGCAAAATAGCACCAATCAGAACCACACCGCTAATAGCATTAGATCCGGACATCAATGGCGTGTGTAAAACGGTCGGGATTTTAGAAATAACCTCAAAACCAAGGAAAACTGCGAAAGTCAATAAATAGATAATTTCTATGTTTTGCTCAAAAAAGACAATAAATTCATTCATTACTTAAAGTTTTATGTGGTCTTGCGATACAAGAAGATGAAAATATCTCGTCTTCTTCCATATCGCTGCGTATCTGTAGATCCTCCTTGTTGGATACATATTCTAAAAAATTGTAGACGTTATTCGCGAAGAGTGTGCTGGCATCTACGACAGCAGCATCGGAAAGGTTGGAATCCCCGACGATCCTCACATAATTAAGGGTGACTGTTTTGTTGTTTTCCGTTAACTCGCAATTGCCCCCGGCATCTGCTGCCAAATCCATAATTACACTTCCTCTTCTCATATTCTTGACCATTTCGGTAGTTACGATAATAGGAGCTTTAGCAGCTCTAACGGTGGCTGAACATATAACTATGTCGGAACTGGCCATGGTATCGAAAATCATTTGACGCTGCTTGGCAATATATTCAGGACTTTGCGGCGCCCCAAAACCTTGCTCCTTAGGTTCATCGGCCCCGGTTACTTTTAAAAATTTAGCACCAAGACTTTTGACCTCGTCTTCTGTTTCGGGCCTGGTGTCAATCGCAACAACCACTGCGCCAAGCCTTTTTGCTGTTGCAATGGCCTGTAATCCTGCAACCCCCACTCCTATCACAAAAACTTTTGCAGGTTTTATGCTTCCGGCAGAAGTTATCATCATTTGTAAATACCTGGGTAGTAAAGCTGCGGCCTTTAAAACTGCTTTATAACCTGCAATCGACGACATTGAGGATAACGCGTCCATAGATTGTGCAATTGAAGATCTGGGAATCATGTCCAGGCTAAAAGCCCATATGTTCTGCTCTTTCAATTTATCCGCTACCCCTTTATAGATATAGGGTTTAAAATGCGATATATAAATACAACCCGGTCTTATCAAGCTTATTTCCTCATCGGATAAGGGTGTAAAGGATAAAAGAATATCGGACTTCACAAAGAGATCCTCCCGCTTGCAGGTTGTAGCACCAACCTCTTCAAATTCTGCGGTTGCAACGTAGGCCTTTCTTCCAGCTTTTACCTCAACGAGTATCGAATACCCCCTTTTTACCAACTTCTTTACCACAGAAGGAACTAAGCCAACCTTGTTTCCAAATGTTTCCTTAAAAACACCAATTGTCATACAATCGTATTAATTACAATAATTGTTAAAAATGCCGAATATACGACCCAATTGTTAGAATTATTCAAAGGTTTTTGGAAAAAGTTGATGAAATAGGGAAGTTTTATCTATTTCTCTATATGACTTGTCCTTTACTGAAATATCCTCAAATACCAGAAATCAGAAGAAATCCCTTTATAATTGTTCGAAAACCCGGTTGTGACATAACATTTTCAAAATTATGCAGTTTATATAGTGATGAAAAAGTCAGTGCACATAGCGTATATCGCAGTAATGATCACTGTTACGATAGCGGTGACCATCTACCTATTTTATATAGGATTTACGTACTATAACACTGCCTTGGAAGAAAGATTCTATCATCCAAGGCATAACTGGTTTAAACCAAGTGGCATTTATGGCCAAGGTCTTGGAATCCTAGGAACCTTGATGATCTTTTTTGGAGTAACTATCTATATAGCACGAAAACGCTATAACTTTTTGGCCAAACATATACGACTGAAGTATTTATTGGAATTCCATATTTTCCTTTGTACGTTGGGTCCCATTCTAATTTTGTTCCATACCGCATTTAAGTTCGGGGGTATTGTTTCAGTCGCATTTTGGAGTATGGTGGCCGTGGTATTGAGCGGTGTTGCAGGCCGATTTATTTATAATCAGATTCCGAAAACCATTGAGGGCAGGCAAATGACAATGAATGAGCTCAAAGAAATGAAAACAGACATGGCCGTGGTTTTGCACCAAAAATTTAATTTGGAATCCAATACATTAGAGATTATCTCAGATTTGATGAGTGAGGAAAACACTATTGAGAATAATAAAAAATTAGGATATCTAAGAAAAGTATTAAATCGGAAAGACCTACCAAAATCCGATAGGAAAGACATTATTAAAATGGTGAAAAATGAAATTTCACTAACCAAGAAAATTGCCAGATTACAAACAATGCAACGTCTTTTTAAGTACTGGCATGTTGCCCATATGCCATTTGCCTTAATCATGCTGGTCATTGTTGTGATACATATTGGCGTAACCCTAGCCTTTGGTTATAAATGGATATTTTAAAAAAGTAGGGTATTACCATTTTCAATTGTTTAAATGTATACACCCAAACACATGAACTAATGGACGAAGTTTTATTGGAAGAACTAATCGTATATGGTACGGTGTTCTTACTATGTGGCTTAGCCATATGGTTATATCTCAGAAAAAAGAACAAGAGGACCATTGAAACAGTCAAAAAGGTTGAAGTAGCCAAAAAAGAAGGACTTTTTGAACCTGTTTCCTTATACCCATTTATTGACTTAAACACCTGTATTGGAAGTGGTGCCTGTATTACAGCTTGTCCAGAGAAAGATATTCTGGGTATTGTTGATGGGATCGCCACAGTAATCAATACCTCAAACTGCATAGGACATGGCGCCTGTTTTCACGATTGCCCCGTAGAAGCCATTACACTTAGGATTGGTACCGAAAAACGGGGGGTTGATCTCCCACATGTTAGTGAAGAATATGAAACCAATATCGAAGGCATGTACATAGCGGGAGAATTGGGTGGCATGGGATTAATAAAAAATAGTGTGGAACAAGGACAACAGGCCATGAAAAGCATTGCCAAAAATAAAAAACCATCCAAAGAAGATGTTCTTGATGTAGTAATAATCGGGGCAGGACCAGCAGGGATTTCAGCCACTCTGGCGGCCAAGGAATATGGTTTATCGGCAATTACCCTGGAACAAGACTCTTTGGGAGGTACGGTCTATACTTTCCCTAGATCCAAAATCGTTATGACGGCACCCATGGACCTTCCACTTTATGGTAAGGCCAAATTATATGATACCTCCAAGGATGAATTACTTCAATTATGGAAAAAAGTGATTGCTGAACACGATTTGGAAATAATTGAACATACCAAAGTACAAAGTATAATTCCGGCGCCTGATGAAACCTTTAAAATAACAACGAATACCGGCCAAGAATACCTTTGTAACCAAGTACTTTTATCCATTGGCCGAAGAGGAACACCTAGAAAACTGGGCGTTCCTGGTGAAGACACCCAAAAAGTAGCATACCGTTTATTGGAACCTGAGCTCATTTCCAACAAAAAGATCTTAGTGGTAGGGGGCGGTGATTCCGCAATCGAATCGGCCTTACTATTGAAAGACCAAAATGAGGTCATTCTATCCTATAGAAAGGATAAGTTTTCAAGGCTCAAACCCAAAAACAGGGAAAAAGTGGAAGAGGCAATGGCCGATGCTACAATTATGGTCGTATATAATTCTAATTTGGTGTCCATCAATGAGCACAGTATACTGTTAAAAACAGAATTGGAAGAACTGGAAATCGCAAATGATCTGGTCTATATCTTTGCAGGTGGTGAACTTCCAACCAGCTTTTTACAAAATGCTGGAATAGAAATTACAAAACGGCATGGACATATCATGAAAAAACATTGATTGTAGTTTGAGAATTAATGTTATACACATATCCCTTTACTTTTTTTTGGCCATAGCTTCCGCTTATGGTCAAATATCCCCAGGGGACCTTGCAACTTCCCATGCTGAATTGGAGGGCATGAGCAATTGTACACTTTGTCACGATTTAGGAGATAAGGTATCTGATAGAAAATGCTTGGATTGCCATACAGAAATTCAATCGCTTATTAATGAAAATAGCGGATATCATGCGGAATCGAGTGTAAAGAAAAAAGATTGTTTTGAATGTCATAGTGATCATCACGGTCGTAAATTTGAAATGGTCCGATTTGATGAAGAAAATTTTGACCATGATCTTACAGGCTATGAATTGGAAGGCAAGCATGGGGAAGTAGATTGTAGAAAATGCCATGTTTCAGAAAATATTGCTGATGCAGAGCTAAAAAGGAGAAAAAAGACCTTTTTAGGGTTGGACGAAACCTGCCTTTCCTGCCATGATGATTATCATCAAAAAACCTTATCCAATACCTGTGTTGATTGTCATGATATGGAAGGTTTTAAGCCAGCACCAAAGTTTGACCATGAGGAAGCCGATTTTCAGCTAAAAGGGGAACATGCCAATGTTGATTGTCTTGAATGTCATCAAAAAACAATTAGAAACGGTAAGGAATTTCAGGAATTCACCGAT
>CAZHJO010000025.1:0-15826 GCA_964532755.1 uncultured Maribacter sp.
AAAACAAAAAAGTACAAAAGAAGTATGACGAATATGTTTCGAGCCGTAATGCTCTTGTTTTTGGTGGTGAGCATTTTTGGTTGTAGTAAAAATGACGATGGAGACACCGACTCAGGGCCAGCACAAAATAAGGTGACCCTCAAGAGCTTGAGCCCGAATACCCCGTCATCGCTTAAATTCGATGAGGATGTCACGATTGTATATGACTATGAAATTGCCGAATCCAATGGCGCAAGAATTTGGGTCATGCCCTATACCAATGGCGGTATTTCTTCAAAGTATAGTTATACATCCTCTCCATTATTTACCGGGAAAGGAAGTAAAACGGTCAGCATTTCGATTACTTCCGGTGATACTACCATAGTTGATCAATTAAAGATCAAAATCGCCTCTGCCGACGGCGAGCAAACCATCTCCGAAACTTTTGAATCGGTCGATTATACATTTACAAATTGATAAAAGAGTTATTTGGGTTAGTTGAGGTAAAAGCGATGGTGTATCGCCAAAACAAAAAAGATAGCACCATTGCTTTTATTAAAGACAAGGATATTCGATCAACAAGTTTTATCCAACAATAAGAACAATTAAGAACATTTATTAAAACATACAATTATGGACTTTACAAAGAAAAATAACGACTCATCCCATCCCTACACTACGGGATTCGGGAAGCTGCATAAAAAACATAACGGTTTGACGTGCAAAAAAATAACGTTGAAAATCTGCCTGATCATTTTCGGATTCTCGATTGTACAGGCGCAAGATCTAAAGTTTGGGGCAAAGGCTGGGCTTAACTTGTCCACACTTCAACCCGAATTGACAGACAGCAGAACTTCGTTTCATTTGGGTGGGGTTGCTGAAATTTCGTTTAAGGATGTCTTTTCCGTTCAACCCGAATTGTTGTACTCGGCATATGGGGCCAAGGATCAAGACGATAACGATGGTGATGAGGTTTATAAGTTGGACTATATCACCTTGCCAATCATGGCCAAATATTACGTGATTGATGCGCTGAGCATTGAAGCCGGCCCACAATTGGGATTCCTGCTTTCTGCGAAAGTGGAAGATAATGGCCAAACGGAAGATTTAAAAGATGACACAAAGTCCACTGATTTTGGCTTTGCTTTGGGTGCAGGCTATAAAATGGAAAACGGACTGCATTTTGGTCTGCGATATTATTTTGGCTCTAATGTCAACGATATTGGAGAGGACCCGGATGAGTATAAGAATAGGGTTTTCCAGGTCTCGGTGGGCTATTTTTTCAATTAGAACAATATGCTGACTAGTGAAATCATCGAATGATGTTTCAATTACTGCGTTCGACATCCAGTTTACGGGGTCTAACAAATATGATGGGGCGATGCCATGCCATAAACAGAAAAAAGGCACTTGCTCCCGACAGCTGATGTTTCCCCTTAATTGAAACATTAACTTTTTTAAAATCTAAGATCATGGATACAAAAAGAACAATGATGAGCCACATTGCTGTAAATGCAATCCAAATATCTGTATTGATCTTTTTATTGTCAGCAATGCTGGTAAGTTGCAGCAAAGGGGATGACGGCCCCAACCTATCAAATGACACTAACGGGAACAATGGGTCACATTCGAATATCGAAAACGACCCTATCGGAGCTTCGATTACCATTAAAAGCATGGAGCCCGCATCGCCCGCAACCTTAAAATTCGGTGATTCCATTGCCATTGCCTACGATTTTAATGTTACAAGGTCACTGGGCGCAAGAATATGGATACAACCTTTTGCCAATGGTAATCTGGCCCCATCCAGCGGTTATTCCCTTTCCCCGGTTTACAAGGGAACGGGAACGCAAAAGGTGTATGTTTCCGTTTCTGAAGGAGACACTACGGTTGTTGACCAATTAAAGACCCAGATTAATACAGCAGGCTTGATTCTTTTAGGAGTACTGACGGCCTCTGACAAACTATCGGAGTCGTTTGAAGATGTAGATTATATGTTTGTGATTTAAGCTTGTTTTTCTACACTGGCTTAACTATACACATTTATAAAAAAAGCCCCTAGTTCAAGGGGCCTTTTTTAGTTAAGTAGGTTTGTAATATTTGGTTTTAGCGATTGTTGGTTAAGTATAGGTTTTGGGGCAACTCACATTTTTTTCAGCTAAGATCATAAATTGATTTGGGGTCAACACGATCACTTAATTACAATGTAAAGATACTGCAGTGAGTCAAAGAGCCCTAAAATATGTTGTGAACCAAGATTAAAATGTGGTGAAAAAATTAACGGTATTATTTCTCCGATGAACTACACTGAATAATTGGTCTTTTACCTTCTTAATATTGGTCTAGATGCTCTGGGTATAGAAAATTATTGTACGGAAAACGCGTTACATGAATATCCCTGACCACATTATAGACCCGTTTACGGAATTCATCAAGGTTTTCCTTGTTCAATGCCGAAATGAACAAAGCATTCTCACCCGATCGCTGCATCCAAGTACTTTTCCAATCCGCAATAGTAAAATGCTTGTTAGTTCGCTCAGTGACCAGATCATCATCATCGATAATTTCGCGTTTGTATTGATCAATTTTATTGAACACCATGATGGTCTTTTTGTCGGCACTGTCTATTTCTGCCAATATTTTATTCACAGATTCTATGTGCTCCTCGAAGTTCGGATGTGAAATATCGACCACATGTAAAAGCAGATCTGCTTCGCGAACCTCATCCAACGTACTTTTAAAACTTTCGACCAACTGTGTGGGGAGCTTTCGAATAAATCCTACTGTATCACTCAATAAAAAGGGAAGATTACCTATAACGACCTTCCGTACTGTTGTATCCAGAGTAGCAAATAGTTTGTTTTCCGCAAAGACATCGCTCTTACTTATTACATTCATGAGTGTAGATTTCCCAACATTGGTGTAACCGACTAAAGCGACTCGTACAAGGGCTCCTCTATTGCCACGTTGCGTTTCCATTTGACGGTCGATCTTAGCAAGTTTTTTCTTGAGCAATGAAATCCGGTCACGAACAATACGTCTATCAGTTTCAATTTCGGTTTCCCCGGGACCTCGCATTCCGATGCCCCCTTTTTGTCTTTCTAAATGCGTCCAAAGACCGGTTAGCCTTGGTAAGAGGTATTCATACTGTGCCAATTCTACCTGTGTTCTGGAATAACTGGTTTTAGCTCTTTGTGCAAAAATATCCAGGATCAAACTCGTACGATCCAAAATTTTACAACGTAATTGTTTTTCAATATTTCGTTGTTGCCCTGGCGATAGTTCATCATCGAATATGACCGACCCTATTTCATGCTCCTCAACAAAATCTTCTACCTCCTTCATTTTACCACTTCCAATCAATGTCTTTGGATTGGGTGTTTCTACGCGTTGTACAAAACGTTTAGTGACTTCACCCCCGGCGGTATAAGTAAGAAACTCCAGTTCATCAAGATATTCATTTACCTTTTCCTCATTCTGTGACCTGTTGATAACACCAATCAGGACGGCTTTTTCGTATTCTATGGATTTCTTTTCTAACATAGTTCAAATTAATGTGCAAATTTACATAATACTGACCAAGCATTTATTTAAATTTGAATCGTCTTAAATACAATGCATGGTATTTTCACTTTTCAAGAAGAAAAAGAAACAGAATCTTCATACGATTGCTTTTTACAACCTTGAGAATCTTTTTGATACGTTTGATGACCCAGATACCTTGGATGATGATTTTACACCAAAGGGGTTTAAGAAATGGACGCCGAAACGATACAAGAAAAAAGTATATAAACTTGCCAAGACCATTTCTGAAATAGGTTTACAGTCTACCGAAAGACCGCCCTGTTTGGTTGGCATTGCCGAAATAGAGAACGAAGCTGTCGTACAGGACCTTATCAACGCAGCACCTTTACGAAATACGGATTATGGTTATGTGCATTACGACTCTCCTGATGAAAGAGGAATAGATACTGGTTTGTTGTATCATAAAGGTTATTTTGAGGTCTTGCATTCTGAGCCAATGCCTTTGAAGGTGTATAATCTTGATGGTGAGCGAGATACTACGCGCGATATCTTATACGTTCATGGCAAATTGAATAACGAGGTAGTACATGTTTTCGTAAACCATTGGCCGTCAAGACGAGATGGGGATATTGAAACGGATTATAAAAGGATAGAGGCTGCGAGGACCATTAAACATAAAATGACCCAGATTGAGGAGGAATTTGTAAACCCAAATTATATTATTATGGGCGATTTCAATGATAATCCCGATTCAAAAAGTATTCAATTATTGCTTAAGGATACCAACTTATATAATCCAATGGAAAAATTGGGTTCTCCTGAACGGGGCAGCGCCAATTACAGGAGGAGCTGGAGCTTGTTTGATCAGATAATGGTCTCACATAACTTCTTTGATTATAAGAAAGGAACGCACAGTTTTGCCCATGCCAATATTTTTGATGACCGATTATTGACTGAATGGAAAGGGAAATTCAAGGGCACTCCATTTCGAACGTATGCGGGTCGTAAATATATAGGGGGGTATAGCGATCATTTTCCCGTATATATTCAATTGAAGTATAACAGCTGAAATTTTTACTCCCAATTTAGTCAATGGCCAATTGACTTCCCCACCAATTGTTTTTTGGGTCAAAGTCTTCCGATAAGAATTCCATGCGCTGTTTTTCCAATTGAGGCCACTTTTTATCAACCACATTCTTCAGGTATGCATTTTCTTTTGCTGCATCGTATTCAGGATCATGCTTTGGGAATCGGGCATCGACCTTATTCAAATAATTAAATAATTCAAGACTAAGTTCTTGCACTAATTCTGGTTGTTCCCTGGAGACATCCTGGTTTTCCCCTAGATCATTATTTAGATTGTACAGTTCTTCCCTGCCGTCTTCATAATAGTGAATTAGTTTCCAATCCCCTTTACGGAGTATTGATGAGGGTTCGCCTCCTTGATTGCCGTAGTGGGGATAGTGCCAGATTAGCGATCTTTCATCTATAGACCGGTTTTTTAGCAATGGTACTAGGCTAACACCATCCTGATGTTCTTCAGGTTTCAGATCAAGTCCTGCCAGTTCAAGTAATGTAGGGTAAAAATCAGTTCCGGTAACGGGGGTACTCGAATATTCACCTCCTTTGGTCAACCCCGGGACTTTTATGAAATAAGGTTCTCGTATGCCACCTTCAAATTGATATCCCTTTCCGGCACGAAGTGGTAGATTTGATGTGGCAAATGCATCGCCAGCTGCAACTCCGCCGTTGTCAGAGGTGAACACCACAATGGTGTTCTCTTCAATGCCCAATTCGCTCAAAGTATGAAGGACCAATCCTACCGCATCGTCCATCGCTTCCACAAGACCTGCATAAACCGGATTGTCCTGCACTTGACGAATCGGGAGGAAATGACCCATTTTGAATCCTTTATCCGCAACCCCTAAATCCATTGCTTTTTGCCTGTATTTTGCCCATTTTTCTTGTGTGGACTGTATTGGGCCATGTACGGCATAAAAAGATAAGAAGGCAAATACAGGCTGATCAGTGGTATTTGGATTGTTTTCCTTCAGAAATTGCGCAGTTTCCTTGGCAAGTCGCATAGAAAGATGCTCTCCAACCTCCTTATTTTCAAGATTCGGATTTTTATAGGGTGAAAAATAACCTCCGATTGGGCTTCCAGCATCCCAGCCGCCTTTATTTATATCAAAACCATGATCTTCTGGCCAAGATCCCTTTTCGCCTAGATGCCATTTACCTGCAAAAAAGGTTTTATAGCCACTTGCCCTCATTGCCTCAGGTAAGGTAATGAAGTCATGGGATAAGCCGTGTTCATATGGGGGAGGCAATAACTTGCTGAACCTGCCTACTTTACGCCAATCAGCTTCGGTGCGTGCACCAATCCAATCGGTAATGCCATGACGAGCCGGGAACTTACCGGACATTATGCTTGCCCTAGAGGGACTGCAAACCTGACAGGTCGCATAACCGTTGGTAAAGGTCATTCCTTCCTTTGCAATTTGGTCTATGTTCGGGGTTTCATAGAAATTGCTTCCTGTACTGCTTAGATCGTGATAGCCATAATCGTCTGCAAGTATAAAAAGTATATTGGGTTGTTTAGTCTCAATGGCTTCCTTTTGCTCTTGGCATGACACTAGAAAAAGAAAGAAAAACAAAAATCTCAGTGAGGAAATAAACTTGGAATAATTTTTCATATAAGCTAATATAAATTAGTGAGGTGAACATTTAGGGGATATTTATCTTCGGAACGATACTTTCCGATAGATAATTGAATATTCGTTTACAGTGATCATCAAGAAATTCTTCAACTTCTTCAATAAAATCCTTGGACTTTTCTGTTCGATTCAGGGTTAAATGGATCACTAAGGAATTAATCGCTGGTGGATGACCAGTAGTTAAGGTCCACACCAAGGCATTCGGGCACTCTTTTAAGGCAAAGCGCAATCCGCCATTTATTGTACTTCGCTCTAGCGTAAACTCGCCCCATATACCTCCGATTGCAGCAGATGTATCATCAATTGGATTCAGAAGGATAAGTTCAGTGGTCATTACCTCCAATTTCTCTAGGGTAAGTACTTCTTGAATTATCTGTTCGGTAGTATGTATATCAACTGTTCTAAAAAATTCCATTGTATGATATAAGGTTATACTTAAACTTTCTTTATTTCGGAATTTTCCAATATCCCTTCGTTACGCAATCTAAGAAATACCTGGGCTGTGGTCACCACATCAAGCTCGCAATAGGTTATGATACGATCCAAATCTTTCTCTATGTAGTATACATCACGGACCATACTGCCATCAATATCTTCCTTGGGCGAGGGTATACCCAAAATATTGGCCATCAATTTAAGCGATGTATAATGTTTATAATCGCCGAACTTCCATAATTCCATGGTATCTAAATGCGGTACCTCCCAAGGTTTTTTACCAAAGAGGTCCAATTTGTAGGGTAACTTAATACCGTGAATAATCATACGACGGGCTATATAGGGGAAATCGAATTCCTTACCATTATGCGCACAAAGAAGATTTTTGGGGGACTTGAAATGGCTGTTCAAAAGCGTTTTGAATTCTCTAAGCAATTTGGGTTCCTCTCCATGGAAACTAGTTACCCTAAACTCCCGCATATCCCCTTTGATGTTGAAAAACCCTACTGAAATACAAATGATCTTTCCAAATTCCGCCCATATACCTGCCCGTTCATAAAACTCCTCAGCTGTAAAATCATCTTTTCGCTGGTATTGAGATTTATGTTCCCATAATTCTTTTTTGGCATCATCCAATTCCTCATAAATCTCGACCTCTGGAACCGTTTCAATATCCAGAAAAAGGATGTTTACCAATTGGAGTTTTTGTAGCATATTACTTCTGTCTTAAGAATAAAAATGAGCGTGCCTGATTTAGTTGAATTGAGTCGTTCACAATTTGAAACCCAAGTTCCGTAAAAATAAACGTAACTTTAATCTGATTGTTTTCAGAGACTAAAATCAGATCTTCCTCAGGTACTTTCTCCATGTTAGTGCCGTATTTCGATAAATGCAATAATTTATCGCGCATTGGCACATTATGGACTAAACTACTATCTTTTTGGGAGAAGAAAGAAATAGCCTTGTTTTTTTGATGATACAGTATATCGAAATCACCAATGTTCATTTTGTAGGTATCATGATCATTGAAATTAATTTGAGAAAAATAATGGTAGTCGGCAATAGAATAAGTATGGTTGTTATTCCAGGGTGGGTAATAATTAAAATATTGGCCATCCAGGTTTTTGGCTAGATCATTCTCCTCTAGTTCAATACCCATGGTATCAAGTAATCGCTGAGGGGCATTATATCGGTAAGTTCTTTTGGAACCTTCAGAGGTGTCCCTACAGATTTCATGTGTAGAAAGATGTATGATATCATCCAATCGGCTCAGGGATTTGCCATCAGCGAGATATGAGATAATTGAGCGCAGGCGTTCGTACTGATCACTCGAGGCAATATTATCATTTGTACTCACCTGTTCAAAGACTTTTCGGAACTGCTTTACTTGACTATTTTTTGAAATATTGAATGCCCCCCAAAACCCAAATGAAGATAATAGGGCCAGCAGGCAAAGTGTTACCGGTAAGACCTTAAGTTGCCTCTTTTTGCTCAATAACAGAAAAAGGACCATACTGATAATCCAAAACGCTAGGATCAACACGAAATAACGATTCTCAGTAATCCCATAATCCGCAATACGCCTAAATATAGCAACAAATAGCAGGGCTATTAGTGGGAGTAACAAGATATAAAACCAAGGATAAAACTTGTTTATCACCCACGACTTTATGGTTTTCTGAATGGGATTCACCATAACCTGTATGATAAAACCTAAAAATGCCAGTGCAGTGACCAAATAAGATACCCAGCCTTTTGGCAGACTCCATTCCAATATTATTTTTAAGGCATAGGCATATAAAATCACGATATACAAGCATATCAAAGGAATTAAAATATACTTGACAAAGACCTCCAAAGCCTTATTATAGTTGATAGTAGTCTGGTGTAAAACATCTTTTGGGAAATCGGATAGATAGGTCCAGGTATTGACTATTCCCAAACAGAAGATAAAAAGTTGTCCGTAACGTTCTGGTTTAATGGTAACATCGAATAGGGCCTGTATGGCTGCTAAGGCCAGAACGAGGCCTAAATACAATACTCCCGAGAATAGTACGCTTCGACCAATTGCAATACAAATAGACTTCAAATAATTCCAGTAGGCCTTACTATCCCAGTTTAGGAAGAAAGGAGCAGTAAATATGAATAAATGACCTGCAATTATGTATAAAAAGAAGCGAATAAAGTATTTTGGATCCTGGTCATATCCGCTCAAATCAGGCAAATGCCAATAAAAAACAACCAATAAGCCCAGAATGGCCAGTTTTAACCAATCCCATTTTTTTTGGTTTTTCGTTTGTTCGATAAAAAAACGAGCACCAAGGAACCAGCTAATTCCCAAGATAAAGGTTAAGAGTAGACCAGAGTATTCTTGAAACAGTAGGTTGGCATCAACATTGACAATCCCAATGAATATTAAACTACCCGTAATGGCCCAGCTCAATGTAATTGGAAATCTGATGAAGGCCGCCAGGGCCTTTTCGGTCATATCGTTGATTGATGGCAACTTCATTCTATGGTATATCAATTAAATATACGAACAAAATAGGATATGATTTAGGCCATGAATTTGGCCAATTTCACCTTGAAATTTGATAGAATATAGAAAAATTGCAAATGCATCCAAAACCGACCAAGTAGTTTGTGAAGTAAAGCTATTTAGGGCTTCATAAGATTGAAAACTCAATTTGAGACCAAAGATGTTCGATGAAATGCACTTATTGCGTAATTCAGTCCTAAACAATGGGAAAAACAGACCAGATAGTTTATAAAACCTAAAAAAGTGCTTGCTGTTTTGCCGGGCTCTCATGGTCCAATAACCATTTTTTACGATGAAGCCCACCAGCATAGCCCGTTAAGGAACCATCACTGCCAATGACTCTGTGACAGGGAACAACAATCCACAGGGGATTTTTTCCGTTCGCTGCCGCAACCGCTCTAATGGCCTTTACATCGCCCAGGGTTCTGGATAAATCCAAATAGGAAACAGTTCTTCCGTATGGGATATCTTGAAGT
Organism: uncultured Maribacter sp.; assembly: GCA_964532755.1. Classification (GTDB taxonomy): domain Bacteria; phylum Bacteroidota; class Bacteroidia; order Flavobacteriales; family Flavobacteriaceae; genus Maribacter_A. Next base: position 9,672 of record CAZHJO010000025.1, read on the forward strand.
GTATTCCAAACCTTTTTTTGAAAATCGGTTCCATCCGGATTCAAGGTCAAACTGAATGAATCCCGTTGGCCCTTGAAATATTCTTGGAGCTGATAAACGGCATCTTCGAGGACTTCAGGTATGACCCTACTAGGTGGTATAGTATCATTCAAAACATTGATTGAAGCCAAACCGTCGGCATCGCCTTCCAATTTAGCAATTCCCAAGGGGGTATGTATGAAAGCGGTTTCCATTAGTCAATTTTGGCATCTTCATCAATAAGCCCTAAGCGTTTAGCTCGGGTTTTCCAATTTTCACGGGCAAGGTGTTGTAGATCTTCAACATTATCACTCTCATCAACTATTTCAAGTCCTAAGAGTGTTTCGATGACATCTTCCATGGTCACCAGACCGCTTACTGAGCCGTATTCGTCAACAACCAATGCAATGTGTTGTCTTTGTGAGATAAAGGTATCAAACAGGTCCGGAATGGGTTTATTCCGAGAAACAACCAAAATGTCCCTTTTGATAGTGGATAGGGGGGAGTCACCATTTTCATGGATCATTTCCTCCAAAAGCGTATCCTTTAATACAAATCCTGTAATATTATCAGCCTTGTCCTTGTAAATGGGAATTCTGGAAAATCGAAGTTTTGGATTTTCATCGAAAAACTCTTTAATGGTCTTACTTTCCGGGGAGATTTTCATCACCGTTCTTGGGGTCATCACATCTTTGGCCAAGATTTCATCAAACTTGAGCAAGTTTTTGATTACAATGGATTCAGATTCCTGAAAAACCCCTTCCTCATGCGCTATATCTGCCATAGCGGTAAAATCTTCCCTACTAAGAACACTACCATGGTGTCCTTTACCACCAACGAGTTTCGTAAATAACTGTAATAGCCAAAGTAGCCCTGTCCATTTAAGGATAAGGACCATTATTCGAAGTGATTTGGCCGTAAAATTCGCCAATTTCCGCCAGTACGTTGCACCAATGGTCTTCGGGATGATCTCTGAAGCGACTAAAATAAGGATGGTCATTACCGTAGAAACCACGCCGACCATAACATCCTCCGTAAATTCCATGCCTAGAAATGACCTTTGAGCACTGCCATACAAATTAGCATAGGCTACCTTTGCCTGTACCCCTACAAGAATGGCACCAACGGTATGTGCAATGGTATTTAAGGTAAGAATGGCTATTAGCGGCTTGTCAACATCCTTTTTAAGTGTTTCCAAAGTATGGGCATAGGCCTTACCCTCTTTTAGCTTTAAATTGATGAAAGTCGGATTTATACTCAATAAAACAGCCTCTAGGATTGAGCATAGAAATGAGAAAAAAATGGAAACAAAAGCGTAAAATAAAAGTAATCCCATGTACTTGTTTTATGGAGACTAAATTAATGATAAATACGGGTTAATTCAGTAATGAAGCCTTATAAAAAACTTGCTGAAGTGCTCCTCTAATGTTCAATTCGTACAAATTTCGGTTCTCCCTTGTAGGATTTACACGGTTGGAAAGAAAAATAAATACCAATTGGTTTTCTGGATCGGCCCAAACAAAAGTTCCCGTAAAACCACTATGACCAAAGCTCATAGGACTCACTTCCGGAGCGGGAAAAGCTTGTTTTATTGTTAATTCTGAATTATTTAATAAAGGTTTGTCAAAACCTAAACCCCTTCGGTTTTCATTTTCTGGAAATTGCACGCGAATAAATTCCTTAACTGTCGATTCAGATATAAAACGCTTACCATCATAGGAGCCTAAATTCTGATACATCTGCATTAGCTTGGCCAAATCAGTCGCAGTGCCAAATAGACCGGCATTGCCCGAAACTCCCCCCAGAAGTGATGCGTTTTCATCATGTACCCAACCTTGTGTCAGTGCATGTCTGTAAAGTGTATCAATTTCGGTTGGGACTATCTTATTCGGAAAGTTTTTGATTTTAGGTAGGAATCCTAAAGTGCTCGCTCCTATAGGGGAATAAAAGCTACTCGTTACATAGGCTTCATAAGTTATTCCCGTCAACCGCTCAATAAGGTCTGGGAATAATATAAATGTAAGTCCAGAATATTTATATTTTTTCTCATCGCTTACTTTTGATCTTTTTATGGTGCGATACATTTTACGGTTAAAGTTGTTTTTTACAAAAAGATGGTCGTAAGCCTGATTATTAAATTTGGAATTTGATTGGTTACGTATAAATCGTTTTTTCAAATCCCCGTTTTTCTTGATTACCTTATTTAAAAAGACGATATATGGAGATAGTCCGGCCTGATGTGCTAATATTTCCCTTAGGGTAACGTCTTTTTTGTCCTTGATGTTCTTCCAATCCGTCCAGTAGGTGCTGAAGGGAAGGTCTAAGTTCAACTTACCTTCATCTACTAACTTCATTATTGCCGGAAGCGGTCCAAGGATTTTAGTAACGGAAGCCAAATCATAAATATCATCCTTAGCCACCCTTTGAATACTGTCATACGTATGGTAGCCATAACCTTCATGGAATACAATCGTATTGTTCTTAGCTACTAATACCTGTGCTCCAGGGAAGGCGTTATTGTGGATGCCGTTTGTTATGATAGAATCTACCTTTGTGTAAACGAAAGTAGAATCCATCCCCATGTTTGTAAGTGTGCCATAAACCAAACCTTGATTGACATTTAATCCTAAGGAAATGACCTTGTCCTCCTGTGAATGGGCATCCACGATAAATAAACCTACCAGTATAAAAAGCAAATGTCTCATCAATATCTACAGAACAACCTTAATTATGTGGATTCTTGTAAAGTTAGGAATGACCATTAGATGAAAACCCTAACTAAGTAATTTAACTACATCTTTGGCAAAGTAACTGGCAATGATATTCGCTCCAGCCCTTTTTATAGCCAAGAGTTGCTCCATCATTGCGGCATCATGGTCTAACCACCCTTTTTCAGCGGCCGCCTTTAACATGGCGTATTCCCCAGAAACTTGATATACGGCAACGGGCACATCGACTTCATCACGTATTTCACGAACAATATCCAAATAAGCGATACCTGGTTTTACCATTACTATATCGGCCCCCTCATCTATATCCATTTGGGTTTCACGAATCGCTTCAAACCTGTTGGCATAGTCCATCTGATAGGTCTTTTTGTCCTTAGGCACATTTTTATTGTCAACAGGGGCCGAATCCAATGCATCGCGGAATGGGCCATAAAAAGCACTTGCATATTTAGCGCTATAACTCATAATACCTGTGTTGATAAACCCTTCATCTTCCAATGCTTCCCGAATCATAAGAATACGACCATCCATCATATCGCTAGGTGCAACGAAATCTGCACCAGCTTGGGCATGTGAAATACTCATCTCACTCAAAACCTCGATAGTTTCATCATTTAATATTTGTCCTTTACCAACAATACCATCGTGACCATACGATGAATAAGGATCTAAGGCTACATCGGTCATAACCAACATATCAGGGCAGGCATTTTTTATGGTCTTTATGGCGCGTTGCATCAACCCATTGGCATTCAAAGCTTCAGTACCTCTATTATCCTTAAGCTTATCTGGGACCTTTACGAATAATAGAACGGCACAAAGTCCCATTTTCCAAAGCTCTTTGACTTCACGCTCTAAATTGTCCAAACTCAATCTATAATAATTGGGCATTGAAGTTATTTCCTCTTCAACGTTTTTACCTTCAACTACAAATAAAGGCACCAAAAAATCATCTACACTGATACTGGTTTCGCGAACCAATCTTCTGATGGATTCCGATGAACGAAGTCTTCTGTTTCTTATGATTGGATACATTTAAATATTGTTTTATTACTTGTTTAATTTTGAATGTACAATTCAATTTCCCCTTCTAAATAAGAGACGGCCTTGCCTGATATTTTAACACGGTTGCCTAAATGCTCACAGACCAGATTTCCTCCTCTTTGAGATAATTGTTTGGCCGAAAGTTTGTTCTTACCCAAAATTTTAGACCAATAGGGTGTCAATGTAGTATGGGCCGATCCTGTAACGGGATCTTCATTGATTCCCGATTGGGGTGCAAAAAAGCGTGAGACGAAATCAACGTTTTCTCCTTTGGCGGAGATGATTACCCCTCTGGCGTCTACCTTGTCCAACAGAAAAAAATTTGGGGTTATATTCTCAATTGTCTTTTGACTATCATAGATAAGCAAATAATCTGTCTTGCCCTTAAAAGTCTGCAAAGGATTTGTACCAAAAGCCTCATTAAGCTCGGGGATGGATTCTACCTTCTCTATAACATCTGCAGGGAAATCCATAACATAAAAGTCATCATGACCTTTATCAACGATTAACGCACCGCTTCTGGGGGAATAGAAATCAATGGTCTCGGAATCCGTATTGTAGTGTCTAAAAAGCACGAAGGCCGATGCAAGGGTGGCGTGCCCACATAAATCAACCTCAATCTCCGGCGTAAACCAACGAATATGATATTGACCGTTATCCTTGACTACAAAAGCCGTCTCAGCTAGATTATTTTCGGCGGCTATTTGTTGCATTAAAGATGCGTCTAACCATGAATCCAGAATACAGACAGCGGCTGGGTTTCCCGAAAAAACCTTGTCCGCGAACGCATCTATTTGGTAAATCTTAAGTTTCATATGAACACAAGGTATCGCTTTGTCAAATTTAAGTATTTATGGACTAGTTCATGTTTTCATGGCATAGAATAATTCGTTCCAAAGCCGCTCCCAGGCCATGTTTTTTCCATAATTTCATGTCTTTTTTGATTTTCGATGGATTTTGTCCCGCATTGATGTACTTCTTAATTGATGTGATCAAGGGATCATCGAACGCATTAATTTTTAAAATGGATTGCCTCCCCGGGATGCTGAAGTCATTTTCATAATCGTAGCAGAAAACAAGGACAAAGTCATCCTTTTTTAACTCAAGACCATCAAAACAATCAGAGACAAAGAATTGTTGGTTGGTGTAACTTTTAGCCTCCAATTCCTTTATTTTGAATACGCGATCAATCTGAATATACCCCCTTTGTGAATTGTAAAGTGGTCCTGCCTCATCTGTCGGTTCTAGGATATCTGTTATGGTACCGCTGAAAACCAGCGAAAGTTCATCCCCACATTGTCCAATAAATGGTCCGGATTCTTGCCACCAATAGGTATACCCAACCTCCAAAGTATCTTGGGTGAATTCAAGGGCGATATCGCTTTTAGTTTGCTTAGAGCGATTGCATGAACAAAGTGCAATGAGCACAATGACTATTGCGAAAGATAATAGTTTTCCCATTCACACCCAATCTTTTGGTTCGGTTAGCATATGTAAAAGGCGCTCCTCCTGACTTCCCTTTTTGGGATGATGGTCATATTTCCATTGTACATGAGGCGGTAAACTCATAAGGATACTTTCAATGCGGCCGTTTGTTTTTAGACCAAATAAGGTTCCTTTGTCGTGAACCAAATTGAATTCAACATAGCGCCCCCTTCTAATTTCCTGCCAATCGCGATGGTCTTTGGAGTATGTAAGATTTCTCCTTTTTTCTACTATGGGAATATAAGCTTCGAGAAAGCTATCGCCAACTTCGACAACAAAATTATACCAATCCTGCATACTCATATCGCTTGTTGCCTTACAATAATCGAAAAACAGTCCGCCTATACCACGCGCTTCATTTCTATGGGCATTCCAAAAATAAGTATCGCATTTCTTTTTATAGGTTGTATAAAAATTCGGATTATGCATATCACAAGCTCTTTTACAAATAGCATGAAAATGGATGGCATCTTCATCAAAAAGATAGTAAGGCGTTAAATCCTGTCCACCACCGAACCATTGGTCTACAATTTTTCCTTCTTTATCATACATTTCAAAATAACGCCAGTTTGCGTGGACGGTTGGAACCATAGGATTTTTAGGGTGTAATACCAAGCTGAGTCCACAGGCGAAGAAATCAGCGTCTTTTACCCCGAAATAGTTTTGCATGCTCTGGGGTAATGCCCCGTGAACGGCTGAAATATTAACTCCCCCTTTTTCAAAAACAGTACCGTTTTCTATAACTCGCGTACGGCCTCCCCCACCTTCAGGACGTTTCCAAATATCCTCCTGAAATTTGGCGGTACCATCTACATCTTCCAGTTTTAAGGTTATGGCATCTTGTAAATTTAGAATGTATTCGTAGAATTTGTCTTTCAT
>CAZHJO010000026.1:0-15227 GCA_964532755.1 uncultured Maribacter sp.
AATGTTAGGGACTCAGGATTTAGGGAGATTAAAGCACAGTGTTCCATTAAATTTAACAGTACCGAATTCAGGAGACTGGATGAAATGGAATACCTTAGATTCACGAAAAGCGATAGACGGTTCCAACAGTATTTCAAATGCTATAGGCGCTTACACTTTTGATGGAATGAACGTACTTATACATGCCATCAAATCTTCAGGGTTTGATAGGGAGAAATTTTACAAAACAATAGCTAAAACTAATTATAATGGGGTTACGGGGAATATTCAATTCGATAAGAACGGTAATCGTCTCAATACTATGAATTTAGTTAAAATCCTGGATGTAGACTCCACCTTCCCCAAAAAGTAGATGCCATGTATTCAATACTTAGTAAATTTTAGTTCGATGAAAAGCACTTATACTTTCCTCCTGCTGGTTATTCTTTCTGCCACAACACTTGTTAGTTGTAGGGAAACTACTGAAGAAAAAAAGCAGAAAGCAATAGAAATGATATCTACCCAAACCATGGGTCTTGCATATTTAGAGGCCTATAAGTTGGAAGAAGCCGAAAACTCATTTATAAGATACATTGAACTTGCTCCTGATAATAAAATGGGCTATGCGAATTTAGGATTGGTTTATTTACGTATGGGTAAATATTCGGAAGCGAAGGAACAGCTTTCTGAGGCGATTAGCATAGCTTCGGAAGATGCGGATATCAATTTAATATTGGCAACGGTCTATCAGATGAATGACGAGATTGATAAAGCTATTTCATTGCTGAACCATTCACTCGAGTTTGATCCTGATCACGAGAAGACACTATATATGCTTTCAGAGATATATGCTGCCACATCCGATAAGGAATCTCAAAAGAAAAGAAAAAAATATGCCCTTCAATTGGTTAAAAAAGCGCCTGATAATATAGTACCTGCATTAGAATTAACAGAATTATATATTCGTGATGGCGAAAGCGATAAGGCCATAGAACAACTGGAGATTATTCACAAGCAGTTCCCTGAATTTCCGAAGGAAGCCATTGATCACTTCAACACTTCAATTGACGTACTGAGAATTCCTGATACGGAAAAAGCGATCACATCATTTACAATTTTTCATAATTATTTAAAAGTATCATTCCCTTATCAAGCAGGTATCCAAGAATTAAAAGGTAACCGAGGTTCGGTTATTGGTTTTCCTTTGGTAACCTATGACCTTGAACATACTTCATTACTAGATGAAAATGAATCAACTCTGGATCTAATTAAATTCACCGATGTCACCAGTGCAGTAGGTTTGGATGTTGTACCATCATTTGATCATAACGGAAACCATGAACTACAGAACAGCACACATGTTTCAGTTGCGGATTACGATTCTGACGGGGACATAGACATGTATGTAGGCAGTTACGACCCTACGAGCTCGGTGTACAAGCATTACCTGTTCAACAATGATCTAAGTTGGTTCTGGGATGTTTCCCAAGAAGTAGGAGTTGTACATTCGGGAATGGAATCAGACGCGACCTTTGCCGACTACGACAATGACGGTTACCTTGACCTCTATATTGTTAATCAAGAAGGCGATAAATTATATAGAAATGCTGGGAATGGCATTTACAAAGATGTTTCCAGTGAAGCGGCTATCAATTCTAAAACAGGGGCCTCCCATGTTTTGTTTTTTGACATGGATCATGATGGCGATTTAGATATTTTTGAGACCGGTATAAATACTAATCTTGTATATAGAAACAATGGAGACGGCACCTTTAGAGAACAAGGTGAAGAAATGGGGCTTTCAGGTGGTGGTGTGCAAAGTAATGATGCCGCCTTTGGAGATTTTGACGATGACGGGGATATTGACCTTTTCGTTGCCAATAAAAATTCATCTAATAATGTATATAGCAACCAAAGACAAGGTATTTTTAAAGATACTTTGAAAATTAGCGAATTAAAAAACCAAGGGGGTAGTAGCTCTGTTGCGGTAGCAGATTGGAATAATGATGGATTTTTGGATTTGTTCACTACTGGAACCAATGAAGAGAACAATGGTCTGTTCAAGAATCAAGGTGATGGGAGTTTTAATCAGGTAAAAACCACGGAAAATATGTTCTCAGCACTTCAAAGTGTTGATGTTTTGGATACTGAGTTCTTTGATTTTGACAACGATGGATTTTTAGACCTGGTCATTGTGGGTAAGCCAAAACAAAGCAATATAAAAGGCGTTTTACTCTATCATAACGAGGGTGATGGGAAATATGCCAATGTTACCCATCTACTGCCCGAAAAAATAAAGGGGGGCAGGCAAATATCACTGTTTGACTACGAAGGCGATGGTGATTTGGATATGTTAATTGCACGTCTGCAAGGGGGTGTCCATCTCTTGCGCAATGATGGTGGAAGTTTGAACCATTATGTTAATTTGAAATTAATGGGATTAAGAACCGGAAGCGCAAAGAATAACTTTTTTGGAATTGGGGCAAAAATTGAAATGCGTGCAGGTGACCTTTATCAAACGAAAGTAGTCAATAACCCCCAAATTCATTTTGGACTAGGCAATAGAACAAAAGCGGATATTATTAGAATTACATGGACCAATGGCGTACCACAAAACATTTTACTGCCAGAAACCGACCAGTCGCTAATTGAGGCCCAAACCCTAAAAGGATCCTGTCCGTTCATTTATACCTGGAACGGAGATAAGTTTGTTTTTGTAAAAGATATTACATGGCGAAGTGCCTTGGGTATGCCTTTGGGTATTATGGGCGGAACGGCAAAATACTCTTTTGCCGATGCCTCTGATGACTATATTAAGATTCCTGGAGAAATGCTGCAGGAAAAAGAGGGTACCTATATACTACAAATGACCTCCGAATTATGGGAGACCATTTATATGGACAAAATGCAATTAGTGGCCATTGACCATCCCGCTTCAATTGATGTCTTTGTTCCCGAGCAGTTTTCACCACCCCCTTTCCCTGGTCTTAAGCTTGTCAAGGTCGAACACAAATATTTCCCTATTTCTGCAAAAGATGAGCACGGCAATGATTTACTTTCATTAATACGTGAAAAGGATGATCATTATATTTCAAATTTTAAGCCTAATAAATTTCAAGGAGTAACAGAGATGCATGATTTGATTTTGGATCTTGGGGAAAATATCCCCACGGACAATTTATTCGTATTCTTGAATGGATGGATTTTCCCAACAGACGCCAGTATCAATGTAGCGTTGTCGCAATCTGACGAATTAATGGTGAAATCGCCTATTATTCAGGTTATTAATGAAAAAGGCGAGTGGGAAACTGTAATTTCAGATCTTGGTTTTCCCATGGGTAAAGACAAAAATGTAATTGCAGACCTATCCGAAAAATTCCTTAGCAATGATCATAGGATCAGAATCAGAACAAATATGGAAATTTATTGGGATCAAATATTTTTTGCCCAGGACAATTCCCAAACAGAATTCAATACAACAGTTTTAAATCCTATAGAAGCCGATTTGCACTATCGAGGATTCTCGGATAGTTATAAAAAAGGAGGGCGATACGGGCCGCATTGGTTCGACTATGAATCGGTGGACACATCTACTAAATGGAGAGACCTAACTGGCAACTACACACGTTATGGTGATGTGTTACCTCTCCTAACAAAATCTGATAACGCCTATATTATTTCCAACGCCGGTGATGAAACGACCATTAAATTCAATGCGAGTGAACTACCAAAATTAGAGAAAGGATGGAAAAGGGATTTTTTCATACACAGTGTTGGGTGGGTTAAGGATGGTGATTTAAATACAGCCCATGGCAATACGGTACTTCCACTACCTTATCACGGTATGAGTAGTTACCCTCCTTCAGAAAAAGATAGTTATCCCAATACCCCGGAATTACAAAAATACCATGCGGAGTACAACACCAGGACCATAAATTATGATGGCTATCGCAATGGTCTAAAACAGAAAAGTCAAAAATGAGACTAAGGATAATAAAAATGATATTTTCGATTATTTGCTGTTGTATCCCAATAATCGTCGGGGCTCAAAGCAACGGCATAAAATTAAGGGACGTATCCAAAGAGGTAGGGATAGATTTCAAATATACTTTTGGGGATCATAATTATGAGAACATTTTGGAAAGTAGTGGATCTGGCGTTACCGTTTTTGATTATAACAACGATGGACTAATGGACCTTTATATGATGAACGGAACGTATTTAGAAGGCATATCACAAGAAGATGGCACTGTTTTTAAAAATACATCTAACAAATTATATAAAAATAACGGAAACGGTTCATTTTCCGAAGTTTCAGAAATTGCCGGGGTAGATGACAAAAATTGGAGTATGGCGGCCGGTGCAATTGATTTGGACAATGACGGGTTTCAGGATCTATACCTTTTGAATTATGGCCCAAATGTGTTTTATCACAATAATGGGGATGGTACCTTTAGTGACCAAACTACTCAGCTTGGGCTTGCGGGTCCTGAAAATTTAAATGGTTATACAAAATGGAGCATAGGTGTTTCATTTTGGGATTATAACAAAGACGGAAGATTAGATGCCATGGTGGGTAATTTTCTTGCTTTTGATCCAAATTATATTTCGAACCAAACTCCTGGTATGATGCCGCATCCTTCTGAGTACAAAGGTCAAGCGTCTATGCTTTACCAACAACAGATCAATGGCACATTTAAGGATGTTACGGAAAAGGAAAAGCTGTTCTTCCCTGATTCAAAATGTATGGGTTTAACGGTATATGATTACGACGACGATGGCGATATGGATATTGTACAGGCGAATGATCATCAGATGAATTTTCTGTTCAATAATGAGAACGGAATTTATAAAGAGGTTGGTGTTGCGAGCGGTATTGCCGTAAATAGCCATGGACAGGTAACAGGTTCTATGCATGCAACCATTGGCGATATAGATGGCGACGGATTGGTTGATATGCTCGTAGCCGATTTAAAGTATGGGGCGTTATACCAAAATATAGGTAATGGCTTATACCGGGATATTACCGAAGCAAGTGGTGTAGCCAAGTCATTGTCGGGAAAAGGCAGTTGGGGCACAGCACTATTTGATTTTGACAATGATGGTGATCTGGATATTATTTCTGCGAATGGGACCGCAGAAGAACTAATTTTGCAATATCCGGTTTTGCTTGAAAATGATGGAAAGGGTAATTTTAAGGATGTAGGTCAAAGTGTTAGTCCGTATTTTTCAAGCAAACGTTCTGGAAGAGGCTTGGCAGTTTGGGATTATGACAATGATGGTGATATGGATGTAATTATTTCACATGTTGATTTAATAGCCACCCCTACGCTACTTCAAAATGAGGGTGGTAATGGGAACAATTGGCTGGGTGTAATGTTAACAGGGGAAAACGGTCTTGCATCTGGCATAGGCGCCAAACTAACCTTAAGGACCGGGGATAGGAATTTGGTACGGATCAATCAATGGGCCAATGGATATTTGTCCAATAATGAACCTCGTACCCATTTTGGCCTTGGTACTGCCGATACGATAACTGAATTGGAAATAAAATGGCCCAATGGGATAATAGAAGTATATAATACTATTAAACCAAATCAATACCTGACCATTAGACAAGGGAAGGGATTCGAAAAACAATAAAGGAACTACATAAAACTAAGGAATATGAACAGTATGTACGTAAGTAAGGTGGTAGATCTCACCAATCACGACAAGAATATAATCTACAACATGTCACACGAAGAAGCGGTGAAGGTTGTCAAATCAGGAAAAGTTGAGGCCGTTCGCCAAATCGATGGTCAGTTTGCCTTGATTTCCGTAGAAGGAAAAACAATTCGAATGGCCCGGTCAATAGGGCGTCCTTTACGGTATTTTATTGCAAAACAAGCTGTTGGGCCCCAATTGGTGGTTGCAGAACGGATTGATACAATCTTTGATTATCTTAAGAAGGAAGGCATGGACGATCAATTTCATCCTTCTTACACCCGTATGGTACCGGCCCACTATATAACCAAAATTGAACTTTTAGGTTGTCCGGACCCCAATCCTGTTTACACAAGGTTTTTTACACCTGAACGCAATAAGTTTGAATCAAGCAGTTTGGAACAGATAGGAAAGGATTATATCGCTGTAGTTTATAATGAAATTAAGAAATGGTTGCAATTTAAGGCCAAATCAGGTCCAATAGGGGTCACTTTTTCTGCAGGAATAGATAGTGGTTCGGTCTTTGTTTTGACCTACCATGCCCTAAAGGAACTTGGTGAAAGTCCTTCAAGGCTTAAGGCCTTTACCCTTTCAATTGACGGTGACGGAGCCGATTTGTTGCAAGCACGTCAATTTTTAAAAACCCTTGACCTAGAACTTTTCCTAGAACCAATAGAATTAGATTATAATGCGTTGGATTGGAAGGAAGCGATTAGCGTTGTTGAGGATTACAAGTCTTTGGATATTCAAGCGGCAACGATGAACTTGGCCCTGTTAAAAGGGATTAGAACCCGGTATCCTGATTGGAAATTTATTATTGACGGAGATGGTGGGGACGAGAATCTTAAGGATTATCCAATAGAGGAAAATCCTGAATTGACCATACGTAGTGTATTGAATAATTTAATGTTATACCATGAAGGTTGGGGAGTTGATTCAATAAAACATTCATTAACCTATTCAGGTGGTCTTAGTCGAGGTTATATGAGAACCTCTACCCCAGCGGATCTTTTGAATTTTGAAGGTTTTAGTCCGTATACCCTGCCTAATGTTATAGAAATTTCAGAAGGTATCCCATATATTGACATGACCGATTGGAATCATCAAAAATTATATGACCTAAAAGGCCAAATCGTGTTTGAAGGGGTAAAAGCAATTACGGGTATAGAAATGCCCATCTTCCAGAAAAGGAGATTTCAACATGGTGCCGCTTCAAAAAACAATTTTGACAAGCATTTTCCTGATAAGGAAATAACGTATAGAAAGCAGTTTCTATCAAAATATGAGTAAAGGATTCGAAGCTATTTCCAATAACAAATGGATAGTTTCTAAAAGAGGGGCGAAAAACTTGGTCGATATTGATCGACCATATGCTTGGTTGGTTGAAGAAGAACGAAGTATATCAGGACAAATTGAGGATACTGCTATTGTTTTCCTTACCAATAAGGAATGCTCTTTTAAATGCCTCATGTGTGATCTATGGAAAAACACGACCGATCAATCCACACCAATCGGAGCTATTCCTAAGCAATTGGAATGGGCATTATCACAAATGCCAAAGACCAAGCATATCAAATTATATAATAGCGGAAGTTTCTTTGATGAAAAGGCGATACCCGTAGAGGATTATGGGGAAATTGCTTCATTATTGTCAAATTATGAAACGGTCATCGTAGAATCCCACCCCAAATTAATTACTGAAAAATGTCTTGGTTTTCGGGATATGCTTAAACCAGAGCTTCAAGTGGCTGTGGGATTGGAGACGGTACACCCTGAAGTGCTATCTAAATTAAACAAAAATATGACCCTTGAGGATTTTGGCAAATCCATTGATTTTCTGTCACAAAATAAAATATCCTCCAGGGCTTTCATACTTTTAAGACCTCCCTTTTTAACGGAGAATGAAGGTGTATATTGGGCCAAAAAATCGATTGATTATGCCTTTAAGCGCGGTGTGGAATGCTGTACAATTATACCCGTTAGAGGTGGTAACGGAGCCATGGAGCGATTACATAAAAAAGGGCAGTTCGAGGTTCCTAAAATTGAATCCTTGGAAGCGGTTTTGGAATACGGCATCGAACTTCAATCTGGGCGGGTTTTTGCCGATGTTTGGGATTTATCCCTTTTTTCAAATTGTGACCTTTGTTTAGAGGCAAAAACCCAAAGATTGAATGCGATGAACCTGACACAAGCCATAAATCCTAATATTTCTTGCGATTGCAATCAAATTCAGTAGGTGTTGATTTAATGAAATATATCATTTAGTCGTAAATTTAAAGGTTAAAAGGAGCTATTGAAAATGATAGGAAATCGCATACTCCAGTATATAATTTGCTCATTGATTTTCAATTATTCTTGTATAAAGGATATTGATGAAAATAAGGTTTTCAAAAATCTGGATGCCTCAAGAACAGGGATTGAATTTAATAACCTACTCACTGAAAATGACACACTGAACTATTTTACTTTTCCGTATATGTATGAGGGAGGTGGTGTAGCTGTAGGTGATATCAATAATGATAGTCTTTTGGATATTTATTTTACGGGTAACCAGGTCCCTAATAAACTCTATCTCAATAAAGGAAACCTTGAATTTGAGGATATTACCGAGAAAGCAGGCGTTTCAGGTGATAGCAGATGGTACACAGGAGTAACCATGGCCGATATCAATGGTGATGGGTTTTTGGATATCTATTGCTCTGTAGGTGGTAAGGATAAACCAAGAGTAAACCAACTATTTCTGAACAATGGTGACGGCACCTTTTCTGAGGAAGCGAATGAATTGGGTATAGCCGATACTGCAGATTCAGTTCAAGGCACCTTTTTTGACTATGATAAGGATGGGGACTTAGATCTCTATGTTGCTAATTATCCGCCAACTTCATTTTCTATGCCAACGGACAACTATACCTTTTTAATGACCAAAAGGAAAGAATCCCTAAGTGACCATCTTTACCGAAATGACGGAAGTTCATTTACTGATGTTACCGAAGAAGCAAATCTCTTGAATTTTGGATTAGCCCTTAGTGCTACTGTAGGTGACCTGAACAACGATTCTTGGCCCGACATATATGTTTCCAATGATTTCAGATCACCCGATTTCATGTATCTAAATAATCAAGATGGCACCTTCAAAGAAGTAGTTAAAACCGCAACGGCCCAAACGGCCTACTTTGGTATGGGTGCCGATATTTCCGATATAAACAATGATGGCTATTTGGATATTTGTCAAGCTGATATGGATGGAGAATCACATCAGCGAAGAACTTCGAATATGGGCAATACGATGAGGAATATTTTTCAAGAAATTGTTGATGCTGGTTTTCATTATCAATATGTACAAAACTGTATGCAACTAAATACTGGAGCTAATATAGATGGTATTCCGTATTTCTCAAATGTTTCAAGATTTACTGAAACTTCATCTACAGATTGGAGTTGGGGACCACTTATTGCTGATTTTGATAATGACGGTAACAAAGACTTATTTATAGCCAATGGTACGAGAAGGGAAGTAAATAATAACGATTTCTTTGACAATTTAAGCTCAGCAAAGTTCACAAAAACCGATTTACTTCAAAGAACTTTAATGATTCCAACTGTAAAATTGGATAATTATATGTATAAAAATAACGGGGATTTGAACTTTGAACATGTCACCAAAGAATGGGGGTCAAGTTTTAAAGGGTACTCGAATGGTTCTTCATATGCAGACTTGGACAATGATGGTGATTTGGAAATCATAACCAATAATATTGATGACCCTGCCTCCATTTTTGAAAACATTAGTGAAGGCAAGAATAATTTTATCAAAATTAAATTTGAAGGTACACCTAACAATAAATTTGGTTTAGGAAACCGGGTTTATATAAAGACTGGAGTACTAACCCAATTACAAGAGCTAACCTTAACCCGCGGTTTTCAATCCTCTGTCGCTCCCGAACTTCATTTTGGCTTGAATAAGACCGATAAAATTGATGAATTAAAAGTAATTTGGACAAATGGAACTTCCCAAGTTTTATATGATTTGGAAGTTAATCAAACTTTGGTTTTAAATTATAAGAATGCTTCACCTATCGTAAAAGAAATACCTGAACATAATTCCCTCTTATTTACCGATGTCACTCATGATTTTCCAGAGTTTAAGCATGAAGAAAACAAATATGATGACTATTTAAAACAGGTGTCACTCCCACATAAAATGTCATCTTTTGGACCGGCAATGGCCGTAGGTGATTTTAATAACGATGGTTTGGATGATTACTATATTGGTGGTTCCAAGGATTCTCCCGGGAATCTATTTGTCCAAACCAAAAATGGTTTTATTAGACATGAGCAGGAGGTATTCGACCAAGATAAGTCAAGTGAGGATATAGGAGCGGTATTTTTTGATGCAGATCAGGATGGGGATAATGATTTGTACGTTGTTAGTGGTGGTTATGAATTTGAATTAGAGTCTCAATTACTTCAAGATAGATTATATGTAAATAATGGCAATGGTCAATTTTCTAAGGCAGGGGTCACAACCCTACCTGAAATGTTGGTCAGTGGTTCCAGAGTCTATCATGCTGACTTTGATAAGGATGGAAAAGATGATTTATTGGTCTTGGGCAGGCAAATTCCGGGGAGTTATCCATTTCCTGCTTCAAGTTTTCTACTAAAAAATACGAGCAATGACGGAGAAATTAGATTTGAAGAATATTCGATTTCTATTGGTAATCAATTGGATTCCCTTGGAATGGCAACCAGTGCGATAATAACTGATATTGACAACGACGACTGGTTAGATATCATGATTGTTGGGGAGTGGATGCCGATCAAAGTATTTAAAAACACCCAAACTGGTTTCAAGGATATTTCGGATCAAATGGGATTAGAAGATACAACAGGCTGGTGGTGGAGTATAAACCAGGGAGATTTTGATAAAGACGGGGATATGGATTATTTAGTTGGGAATAATGGCTTAAACTACGAATACAAAGCGACTGAAAATGAATCTTTCGATATTTATGCCTATGATTTTGACGAAAATGACAAAATGGATATTGTTTTGGGATATTATGAAGATGGTGTGCAATATCCGGTTAAAGGCAGATTACCTTCATCACAACAAATTCCAGCTATAAAGTTCAAGTACAAAACTTCAGAGGCTTTTTCCTACGCCACATTAACAGATGTGTATTCCAAAAATAGTTTGGATGCCGCTTTACATTATCAGGTCAAGTCTTTTGCAAGCATCTATTTGGAAAACCAAGGAAGTTCTTTTTTAATTCACAAGTTACCCTATCAGGCGCAGCTTTCAAACATTAACCAAATATTGGTAGATGATTATGACCAGGACGGAAATTTAGATGCGTTAATTGCAGGCAATCTGTTTGGCTCGGAAATTGAAACACCTAGAAATGACGCTGGTTATGGTTTGTATTTAAAAGGAAATGGCAAGGGTGACTTTGAGCCTGTTCCAGCTTATAAAAGTGGTTTTTTTACACCTGGCGATATAAAAGATATGGCTACGCTTGAGATTAGGGGAGATACTTATCTGATTTTAGTAAAAAATGACGATTTTCTACAATTTATTAAAATCAACAAAAAATTGACAACCCAGTAATCAAAAAAAAAACGAGTGCTGCAATCGTTCTCCCAACAAAGAAAAAAGCACTCTTTAAATGTTTCTTTTTAGAGGCCACCACTGTTGGAAGCTTACTTTATGTTTCATTTAAAGAACGCTATGGTCAATATTACGTCGAAATGATGAAAGTGTAAAAGATTATCCTTCACGAGTTTGAAAAAATCGATGAATCACACCAATCCGGTAAACCCTAAAAACGCCAATGACAATAATCCCGCTACCAATAAATTAATAGGCACCCCTTTCATACCTTTGGGAATATTGGCCAATTCCAAATGTTCGCGAATACTGGCAAAGACTATCAAGGCCAGTGCAAAACCGATGGAGTTTGCAATTGCAAAAAACACAGCTTTTAACAAACTTCCATTTTCCAACCCCAGTGCTAAGATAGCAACACCCAAAACAGCACAGTTTGTAGTAATCAAGGGCAGAAAGACTCCTAATGCCTGGTATAACGCTGGACTAACTTTCTTTAAAATAATCTCTACCATCTGTACCAAAGAGGCAATGACCAATATAAAGGTTATGGTGCGTAAATAGTCCATTCCAGAAGGCACCAATATAAATTCATGCAATAAATAGGTGGCAAGTGTCGCAATGGTCATTACAAATAGAACAGCCCCGGACATACCCACAGAAGTGGAAACCTTATTGGAAACCCCTAAAAACGGACATATTCCCAAAAATTGTGAGAGCACAATATTATTGACAAAAACCGCAGCGATAAGAATAATGATATACTCCATTTTTAAGTCGTTTTATTGGATATTCTATTGAACAAGAGGGTCAAATACGCAAGAGCAATGAATGCACCCGGTGGTAAGACAAATAGAATCATTGTATTGGCATCCTCAGATACAAATCGAAGGTCAAAAATACTTCCACTACCAAAAATCTCCCTGACAGATCCCAAAAGGGTCAATGCTATTGTAAACCCAATTCCCATTCCCAATGCATCTACAACAGAAGCTAGTAGGTTGTTTTTTGAAGCAAATGCCTCTGCCCTACCCAATATCAAACAGTTTACAACAATCAATGGGATGAAAATGCCCAATTGTTCAAACAAGAAAGGTATGAAGGCCTCCAATACCATTTCAACAATAGTCACAAAAGAAGCGATGATTATAATAAAAGCAGGAATCCTTACTTTAGCAGGAATTTGGGACTTGATCAATGAGACCACGATATTTGACATTAATAGCACAAAAAGCGTAGCAACCCCCATACCCAAGCCATTGAATGCCGATGAGGTTACCCCGAGCGTTGGGCACATACCCAATAACATGACGAAAACCGGATTGTCCTTGATAATCCCTTTTAAGAAATTTTGCTTTTGATTCAGCTTTTCGGCCATAGTCTTTTGTTTCTTTATTTATTTTGAGGTTCGGCCTCTTCCTTTAATACATCATAAGCCATTTGTGCAGCTTCGCCGAAAGCCCTAGTTGTAATGGTAGCTCCGGTAAGGGCATCAACATCACCACCATCCTTGGTAGTCTTTAAATTGAATGTTGAAGGATCTTGATCCCTAAATTGTTTTATGAATTTCTCATCCTTCATTTTGGTTCCAAGTCCGGGGGTTTCCTTTTGTTCAAGAACAACAATATTTTTAATGATTCCGTTCGGTTCAAAGCCCACCATAATTTTTACCAGACCACTGAACCCTTTTTCGGAAGAGCCAATAACTGCAGTGCCTGAAACCCTGTCCTTATAAGTGGCGGTATAAATTTCAATACTATCCTTGGCCTTGTCGGAAGTAATTTTACGTACGGCTTCTACTGGGTTGTTATCAAACTCGGGCAATACTTCTTTTAGTGCATTTACCTTTCGCTCCAGTTTTGCTTTTGCCTTTGGGCCTTTGGTCAAATCGTTAACATACCCTAAAGACAATCCGGCAACCAACGTAATGACAAAAAGTGCCAAAATCATATTCAGGAATGTAGATTTCTTTTTGCTCATGCTTTTATCATTTTCGATTTGATCTTATTCCCAAATCGTCTTGGTTTGAAATAGGTGTTGATAAGTGGCACAAATGCGTTCATTATTATTATGGCAAATGAAACCCCCTCCGGGTAAGCACCAAAGAGTCTAATAACGACTGTAATCACCCCAATGCCCACGGCAAAGACGATCATTCCTTTTTTGGTCATGGGGCTTGTAACCAAGTCCGTCGCCATATAAAAGGCCCCAAGAATAGCCCCTCCAGATAAAAGATGGATTATTGGATTGGCATAATGTTCCGGGTCTATAAACCAGAAAACTCCTGTGAAAATTGCCATAGTTACCAATATGACGATAGGAATATGCCAAGTAATCACTTTTCTTACAATCAAAAAGAGGCCACCTAATAAAAGCGCCAAAGCTGACATTTCGCCCACGGAACCTCCTGTTATACCTAATAATAAATCAAGGTTTGATGGAATTTTCGCACTGATCTCGGTCATTGTACCTCCATATAACAACTCCTCTTTAATAATACCTAAGGGAGTTGCCCCGGTAACAGCATCTGCTAAGCTCGTATTGTTTTCGACTGGAGTCGGCCACATGGTCATTTGTACAGGAAAGGATACCAGTAAAAAAACCCGCCCTACAAGAGCCGGGTTGAATATATTATATCCTAATCCCCCAAACGATAACTTTGCCACGCCAATAGCAATAAAACTTCCTACGACAATCATCCAGATAGGTAAATTAGAAGGCAAGTTGAAGGCCAATAATACCCCCGTAATAAGGGCCGAACCATCGGTTATGGTAATTTCGGATTTCAGGAGGTACTTTTGAATTACATATTCAAACAGCAAACACGAAATCACAGCTACTGAAGTAACGATTAGGGCACCAAGGCCAAATACGTAAATAGATACTAAAAATGCAGGAATAAGTGCTATGAGCACATCATACATTAATTTTTTCGAAGTTCTATCGGAATGAACATGTGGCGAGGCCGAGATGACAACAGTTTGATCTGACATTCTAGTTCTTTGATATTTCCATTTTTTTCACAATACTCTTACCAAAACGTATATAGTCCAATAAAGGTCTGTGTGAAGGACATACATAGCTACAAGAGCCGCACTCGATACATGTCATTACGTCTTCATTTCTGGCTCGATCGTATAGTCCTTTTTCACTCAGGTTCATTAGCAGGTGGGGTTCCAATCCCATTGGGCACACAAATACGCATTGACTGCATCTTATGCAATTTTTTGGTTCTTTTCTACTTGCTTCCTCTTCTGAAATGATCAATATTCCCGAGGTGCCTTTGGTAATGGGTACATCAGTATTTTTAATGGCTTTGCCCATCATGGGGCCACCGTTCACTATTTTTCGGGTTCCTTCGGGAACACCACCAACTTCTTGAACTAAATCCTTGATTGGGGTACCGATCTTGACCCAAAAGTTCGAAGGATTCTCGAGCTTTTTCCCAGTAACGGTCACAACCCTTTCAACCAGGGGTTGATTATACTGTACTGCTTGATAAATGGCAAAAATAGTCCCCACGTTGTGTACAATTACGCCAACATCCATTGGCAATCCGCCTTTTGGAACTTCCCTTTTCAAAATGGCACGTATGAGTTGTTTTTCACTTCCCTGTGGGTATTTCACCCTTAGTGCTGCCACTTTGATCCTGGGGTCAGTTTTAGTGGCCTGTTTTAGCACTTCAATGGCATCCTTTTTATTGTTTTCTATTCCGATAACCGCTTTTTCAATATGTAGTGCGTGCATCAGGATTTGAATACCCACGATAATTTCTTCGGCCTTTTCGAGCATTAATCTATGGTCTGCGGTCAAATATGGCTCGCATTCGACGCCGTTGATTATTAGACAATCAACATGCCCGTCGTTTTTTAAGTTCAATTTAACGTGTGAAGGAAAGGTTGCCCCTCCCAAACCCACAATGCCATAATCGGTAATA